>NZ_WHJI01000329.1:0-285 GCF_011682155.1 Massilia sp. CCM 8734 | reverse complement strand
AGCCTTGCTTTACATAAATTTCTTTTGATTTTTCAAAAGATTCAAAATTGTCAATGGAAGGCATTCCTGTTAGTTCAGGGGCTAATTTTGCAATAGCGTAGTCAATACCCATCTGTCTGCACAGTTCCCACTTTTCATCCGGGGTATTGCCAAAAAATAAAAATGATAATTTCATTGTATTTTTTTAGAAATTAAAAATAGCCGCCCTTGTCAGTGATATCCCTTACACTCTGTCCTTCTGCAACCCATCCAAAAATCTTCTTTTCATTTTCCTTAATTTCCTCA
>NZ_WHJI01000328.1:0-285 GCF_011682155.1 Massilia sp. CCM 8734 | reverse complement strand
TGCAGTATTACACAACAAATAATTTAATTTCAACCTTATATATAAAATGAAACACACAAAAGTTAAAGACTTATTAAACAGTACTACGACGCTTCAGGAAGTTAATGCAAAAGGATGGGTGAGAACTTTTAGAAATAATCAGTTCATCGCGCTAAACGACGGTTCTACCATTAATAATATACAATGTGTTGTTGATTTTGAAAATACACCGGAGGAAACCCTGAAAAGAGTTACAACCGGAGCTGCAGTTTCTGTAACCGGAACTTTGGTGGAGAGCAAAGGCGC
>NZ_WHJI01000327.1:0-286 GCF_011682155.1 Massilia sp. CCM 8734 | reverse complement strand
TAGTTCTTCCGGAGTTGGCCGTTGCAATACAGATATCGGTGTGATTTGAAAATTTGGAGATCAGCACATTTAAAGCGGCGGCCAGAACGGTATAAAAAGTAACCTGTCCGTCAAAGGCTAATTTCTTTAAGGCCAAAGTAGTATCAGGGTTGATTTCAAATAAATATTTGCCTGCGCCCTGCTCGTTTTGCCTGTTATCAAAATCCCGGTCAAAGGAATCCTTCGGCTGGTAATTATGGAGGTACCTGGTCCAGAATGACTCATTTTTTGCAGTATTATCTTCCAA
>NZ_WHJI01000326.1:0-286 GCF_011682155.1 Massilia sp. CCM 8734 | reverse complement strand
GCAAAAAGAACCGGAGCCCGTAATACCGTGCTTTACATCAAAAAAATATAGCCAAGAATTATCTGCGCAGACCAAGTAAAAAATAGAAATAATAAGTATAGCCGCAATAATAGCTGCTTTTTTTTAATTAGTAACCTTTAAAACAAACCCTTATGAACAACATTTCAAACATTGCAAATGCTTCGGCATTATTACCGATCAGAGGCACCGCCTACGTACCCGTACCGTCAGACGATGCTTTAACTCCACCACAAAAATATTTTGATACCGATTTTACCAATTCCGC
>NZ_WHJI01000325.1:0-286 GCF_011682155.1 Massilia sp. CCM 8734 | reverse complement strand
AGGGATCGATGCGAAATACCGGTATTCACGCCTGTGGGGTAATCATTACGCCATCGGATATTACGAATTTCGTTCCGGTTACCACCGCTAAAGATTCTGATTTATATGTAACCCAGTTTGATAACTCGGTGGCCGAAAGTGCAGGATTGCTAAAAATGGACTTTCTGGGTCTGAAGACCCTTACCCTGATAAAAGATACCGTTAAGCTGGTAAAATACAGAACCGGAATTGATTTGGATCCGGATGTTTTCCCAATTGATGATCAGGAAACGTATGCACTCTTTCA
>NZ_WHJI01000324.1:0-286 GCF_011682155.1 Massilia sp. CCM 8734 | reverse complement strand
AAACGAATTTTTAAAAAACCTGTAATCTAAATTAGACTGCAGGTTTTTTTATTGAATAACCTCAGAACAGCTATAGACAAGCTAAAAAGAGGATTAAAAACACTTCCGAAAGTACATTATGATCAAAAAAAAGTACATGTTTCGAATTTATTGAGATCAGTTTCAAAAAAATCTTACACAATACAAAAATCTCTGTAGTCATTAACTCCCTTGTTTTTAGTGCTGTAAAATTTGCAAAAAAATTAATTAACAATTTTTTTGCAAAAAGAAAGATTAAATTTTTCGG
>NZ_WHJI01000323.1:0-286 GCF_011682155.1 Massilia sp. CCM 8734 | reverse complement strand
AAACAAAACCTCCCAAAATTTCTTTTTGCTTTAATATTCGTAATGACAGGGCTTCACCCACTCCAAATATTTTGACCAAATCTTCCTGTGTAGCCTGATTTATATCTTGTAATGCTTTTTTTTCTTTTTTGACGAAAGGCTGACTTTTGTGCTTTTCATATCCTGCATGCTCCTTTTTATTACTTACTAAGGTTTTTTTATTCGTCACCCATTCCGGGAATTTAAAAAGGGGCGAAATGACATTTAATAAGGAATCTGAAATTTTTGTGACCTGCTGAAACTCTTC
>NZ_WHJI01000322.1:0-287 GCF_011682155.1 Massilia sp. CCM 8734 | reverse complement strand
CTATTTACATTTATGGAAAACCGAAACAAATTAATCAAAAAACGGTTTTTGGAGGAAAAATTGAAGAAGTAAAATAAGAAATTGTATTTGAATGATAAATGATATTTTAGCTGGACTGCCATGGGGACTTTTCCTAAGCTTCATGGTAGGACCGGTATTTTTTATACTACTGGAAACCAGTATTACAAAAGGATTCAGAGCCGCAATGGTCTTTGATCTGGGTGTAGTATTAGGTGATATTTTTTTTATAGGAATTGCTTATCTGGGAAGCTATAGATTAATTCAAA
>NZ_WHJI01000321.1:0-287 GCF_011682155.1 Massilia sp. CCM 8734 | reverse complement strand
CTTTAATAATTCCTTCAATGATACTCCATACCAAAAGAAAACCTAACGCAAATGCAGATCGTTTTACCAAAATTCCTAAAAATAAACAGAAGGAAAAGAAACCGGTCAGTTTTACAAAAAAGGCTAACAGATAGTCTAAATCGGTAAAAATAATTCCAATTTCATTATAAGAGGAAAAAGATAGGCCCAATATTAAAGTCATTATGAAAATAAAAATAGTAGAGCACAATGCAAAAAGCACCACCGTTAAAAATTTAGATAATATAAATTCTTTTTTACTCAGACCG
>NZ_WHJI01000320.1:0-287 GCF_011682155.1 Massilia sp. CCM 8734 | reverse complement strand
TCCAGTTTTGGATCCCCAGGAAAACGAAGGTGTTTTTATAGTTGAAATCGATAAAAAACCAATGCTGGAAACGCGTAAAAAGCTGGATTTTTTAAGTGACAGGGATCAGTTTGAAATTAAAATACTATAAATTAGATTTTAAAACTGTAATTTCTTCTTTTGAGTTTTTGGTACGAACGGTAATTTTTTTGTACTCCCATTCAGTCCCTTTTTTGATAGCGGAAATATTTAATTTCCCTCTGCCTTTTGAACCCTCTATTCTAACAGATAAATCAACAGAATTATTA
>NZ_WHJI01000031.1:0-98059 GCF_011682155.1 Massilia sp. CCM 8734 | reverse complement strand
TCTGGCGCACGGTGGACGTCAGTTCTTCCATCGAGGCGGCGGTTTCTTCGAGCGAACTGGCTTGCTGTTCGGTGCGCGCCGACAGGTCCAGGTTGCCGGCGGCGATTTCGGTCGAGCCGATGGCGATCGCATTGGTCCCGCTCTGCACTTCCGACACCACCCGCGTGAGCGAGTCGTTCATCGCGTGCAGGGCGCGCATCAGGTCACCGATTTCGTCGCGCGAGGCTGCGCCAAATTGCGTGGTCAGGTCGCCGCTGGCGACCGTGCCCGCCACCGCCACGGCCGCTCTCAAAGGCACGGTGATCGAGCGCGTGATCAGGAAGGCGCATACGGCGCCGGTCAGTACCGCCAGGGCGCCGAGCACGAACAGCAACCGGATGGTGCGGCTGTTGGCTTGTTCGATCAGCAGGGCGGTATTGTCGATCTCCTTGCGCTGCATGGCGAGCATGGCCTGGATGCTGTTCTGGTACGCGCTGGCGGCCGGCAGGAAGGTGGCGTTGAAAACCTGTTCGGTGGTGGCGCTGTCGCCGGCCTTTTTGGCGGCCATGACGCTTTCCTTGGCCTTTTGATAGACGGCGCGATTGGCCTGGATCGCCTTCATGGTCGCCTTTTCGTCGTCCGTGTCCAGCAGCGGCTCCATCTGCTTCATGATTTCCGTGTTGCGCTTGACGCTGTCGGCGATCGCCACGGCGAACGTGGTCGACAAGGTTTCGTCGCTGCTGCGCGCGATCAGCGAGGTTCGCACGATGGCCGAGTAAGTCATCACGTACCAGTCCGACATCATGCGTTCCTTGGCAAGGGGCTGCGCCATCATGCGTTCCGTGGCGCCGGCATTGGTGCGCGCGGCGAGCATGGCGTAGCCGGTGGAAACGATGGACAGGACCAGAACGATGGCGAAACCGATCGCGAGACGGGACCCGATGCGTACGTTGGGGAACATGGTGTTTTCCTGACAGTTGAGAAGTTAATAATTCCGAGCGGCAATTATCCTCTTCTGTAAGAAAGACTTCCAGCTAACGTTTTTAAATAGTTAATTCGATTCCATGATGTTGTTTTGCGGCAACGAAAAATGCACGAACGTGCGATTCGAGAAGGGGTTTTTGCTGATTTTCAGTCAATATACTTGTTGATATATTATTGCTTGTATCGTTTTTGATATGCATTCGCACAATGGCTTGCCTCTCAGGCCGCCAGTTTCAATGGCCGTATCGCTGCCGCTTGGCGCGGGTGCGGCGCCGCTGTCGAGGCCCCCAGCTTGAAGCCGGCAGCCACGTCGGCCAGGCGCGCCGCCTGTTCTTCCAGGCTGCCGGCCGCCGCCGCCGCTTGTTCCACCAGCGCGGCGTTCTGCTGCGTCACCTGGTCCATCTGTGCAATCGCCTCGTTGACCTGGTCGATGCCGATGCGCTGCTCGTTACTGGCCGCCGTGATCTCGGACATGATGTCGGTCACGCGCGCCACGCTGTCGACCACTTCGCCGATGGTGGTGCCGGCTTCCTGCACCAGGCGCGTGCCGTTGCTGACCTGCGCCACCGAGTCGCCGATCAATCCCTTGATTTCCTTGGCCGCGCCGGCCGAGCGCTGCGCCAGGGTGCGCACTTCGGACGCCACCACCGCAAAGCCGCGCCCCTGTTCGCCGGCGCGCGCCGCTTCCACCGCCGCATTCAAGGCCAGGATATTGGTCTGGAAGGCGATGCTGTCGATCACGCCGATGATGTCGACGATCTTGCGCGAGGACGCTTCGATCGAACCCATGGTGTCGACCACCTGGCTGACGATCGCGCCGCCCTTGCGCGCCACTTGCGAGGCGGCCAGCGCGAGCTGGTTGGCCTGCTGCGCGTTGTCGGCGTTCTGGCGCACGGTGGACGTCAGTTCTTCCATCGAGGCGGCGGTTTCTTCGAGCGAACTGGCTTGTTGTTCGGTGCGCGCCGACAGGTCCAGGTTGCCGGCGGCGATTTCGGTCGAGCCGATGGCGATCGCGTTGGTCCCGCTCTGCACTTCCGACACCACCCGCGTGAGCGAATCGTTCATGGCGTGCAGGGCGCGCATCAGGTCACCGATTTCGTCGCGCGAGGCGGGGCCGAATTCGGTCGTCAGGTCGCCGCTGGCGACCGTGCCGGCCACCGCCACGGCAGCCTTCAGCGGCACGGTGATCGAGCGCGTGATCAGGAAGGCGCACGCGGCCCCGGTCAGCACGGCCAGGGTGCCGAGCACCAGCAGCAAGGTCACGGTGCGGGTGTTGGCGCGATCGATGAGGATGGCGATATCGTCGATCGCCTTGCGCTGCATGACGAGCATGGCTTGCAGGCTGTTTTGGTACGCATTCGCCGCCGGCATGAAGCTATCGTTGAAAAGCGCCACCGCCGCGTCGGCATCGCCCGCTTTTTTGGCGTTCATGACCTTGTCCTTGGCCGCCTGGTAGGCGCTGCGCTGCGCCTGGATCGACTTCATGGTCGCCAATTCATCGGCGCTCACGAGCAGCGGTTCGAGCGTCTTGATCAACTCCGTGCTGCGCTTGACGCTGTCGGCGATGGTCGTCGCGAAGGTGCTCGAGAGGGTATTGTCGCTGCTGCGCGCGATCAGCGCGGTACGCGTGATGGCCGCGTAGGTGTTGCCATACCAATCGGAAATCAGGCGTTCCTTGGCCAGCGGCTCGGCCATCATGCGCTCGGTGGCAAGCGCGTTATCGCGCGCGGCCATGATGGCGTACCCGGTCGATACGATGGACAGCATCAGGACGACGGCAAAGCTGATGGCAAGGCGTGAACCGATGCGGATATCAGAGAACATGATGTTTTCCTTCCAATGGACGGGGGGATGGCAAGCCCCGATTATCCGCCCGTAACGCTGTCCCGGTTCGTTGGCATCTGGAAAATATTCATTATGCATGGGTTCGATTGTTGTTGAGCCGTAACAACGCCAGCATGCCTGCCAGCCGGGGGCCTGGTGCCCCGAAATGATCAGTCGATTTTCCAGAAAGACAAGCTCAGTTTTGCCATGTTCATTGTATTCAACGCCGCTCTTGTTGTGATTTCTGGCAAGTCATTCATTTTCCCAACCCGGCGGCACCTGACGCTTGCACGCTGGCATCCCATCCGACTGGAATGAATGACTCGGCGGTGCAGCTTAGCCGGGGACGCCTGCTCGACTCGGTCAGGCGCGCGCTCGACGAAGCCGGCATCGCGCCCGAACAGCTGGAACTCGAAATCACCGAAAGCTTCGTCATGCTCGAACGCGAACTGTCGTTCCAGTCGCTGGCCGACCTGCGCGCGCTCGGGGTGCGCCTGTCGATCGACGATTTCGGTACCGCCTATTCGTCGCTCGCCTATCTGCAGCAACTGAAGGTCCACAAGCTCAAGATCGACATGTCCTTCGTGCGGGCCGTGATCGCGCTCGGACACAGCCTGGGACTGGAAGTGATCGCCGAAGGCGTCGAACAGGCCGCGCAGGCACGCCACTTGCGCGAACTGGGCTGCGAGGTGATGCAGGGCTACCTGTTCAGCCGGCCGCTGACCGGCGACGACGCCACCGCCTTCCTTGCCGACGCCGGCAAACGCACGCTCACTTTTTAGACGCGCGCACCGGTTGAATGCTCAGCCTGGCCTTGAGTTTCTGCACATCGCCCGATTTGATCAGCAGGTCGACGATGGCGTTCATTTGCTCCACCGAGATGGGGCCGTCTTTCCTGACCAGGTTCGACAGCGCGACTTGCGAATCGTAGCGCTCGGCGACGATCAGTTGCTGGCGCACCTTGGGGTCGTTCATGTACTTCGCCATGATCACTTCGGGCACGATGCCGACATCGGCCCGGCCAGCCTGCACGAAGCGGATCACCCCTTCGTTGGAGCTGAACAGATAGGCGTTGAAGTGTTTCCAGATATAGGATTCGTCGGTGTTATTGTTAAATAGCTGGTAATGGTAGCCGCGCACGCCGGCCACGGTTTTCGTCGCCAGGTCGTCGAACACCTTGTGGCCGCCGAAGCGGTTGGCGCGGCGCGCGAAATAGATATCGCCGCTGGTGAAGATGGTTTTGGTGGGCAGCAGGCCGAGTTCCGGCCGGGTCCACAAGGTGGTACGCAAAGGATACACGTCGGCCTCCTTGTCGATGAAGACGCGGTCGACGCGCAGGCGCGGGTAGATGACCAGGTCGAACTGGAAGGTATCCTGCACCTCGTTCATGCGGTTGATGAAATCGGCCAGATCGCCCGAGGGCACGTTGCGGCTGTCCAGGTACATCAGCTGGGCCCACGAATCGGTGGCGACGACGACCTTGATGCGCGCCTGTGCATTGGCCGTGCACAGCGCCATGCACAAGGCCAGCAGGGAAGACGTCAGCAGCGTTCGAAAGTGGCTCACCGTGTACCCGCTCAAGGAGGATCCTGACGCATAGCATACCGCGAAACCGGCGTTCATCCAAGGTGGTGCGTACGGCGTGCGGCGTGCAGGCCGCACCCGGGGCGTCAGCGGCCTTGCAGCATCGCCCCGATCACGCTCGACATGCCCTCGACCACCTTGGACATGCTGGCGTAATCGAGTTTATCGGGCGTATCGGCGCTGGTGTGGTAGTGCGGGTAGCGCATGGTGGCCGTGTCGGTGATCATGATCGCGCTGTAGCCCTCGAGGTTGTAGGAGGTGTGATCGGACCAGGTAACGCCGCGCACGAACGACGGCGCCGCCAGCGCCTGGGCGGGAAAGGGCGAGGCATCGCGGAAGGCCGACACGGTCCTGCGCACCAGTCCCATTGAGCCGAGGGTGCTGACGAAGCCGATGAAATTGCCCTGGTCCGGATAAAAGGCGCCGATGCCGGGCGGGTAGCGCTGGCTGTTGCTGGCGTTGGAATAGTAACCGATGGTTTCGAGGATGAGTGCCGCTTCCACGTTCGCCCCGCGCGCCTTGAGTGCGCGCGCATGGCGGCGGCTGCCCATGCCCGGGCCGTTGTAGTAGGGCGGTTCTTCGTTCACGAACAGGACGAATTTGAGTTCCTTGCCGGGAGCCGGCACCAGGCCCTTGAGCAAGCGTGCCAGTTCCAGCACGGCGGCGGTGCCGCTGCCGTTATCGTTGGCGCCCGGCGTGCCGGGTGCGGAATCGTAGTGGGCGCCGACGATATAGATGCGCTCCGGCTGCTTGCCGGGCGCGGTGTTCGATATCGACACCTCCAGGTTGCGCACCTTGTGGCCATCGAAAACATACTCGTCGCGGCGCACCGTGTAGCCCTGGGCGGCGAGGGTCGCTTCGATGTACAGGGCGGCTTTTTCGAGTTCGGCGGGCGTGCCGGTGTTGTGCTCGGTGGAAGCAATCGCGCGTACGTGCCCGGCCAGGCGTGCCGGCAAGTCGGCTTGCTGCGCGGCGCCCGCGCTGGCGGAAAGCATGCACGCGGCGGCGATGACGGTTGTATTAAATAGCGTGCTCATATGGTTTCCGTGAATACCCCACCCCGGTGTCAGGTCTGACATTCGGACACGGCTTCAGCTGTGCAGCGGCTGGGCTCGTGTACGAATGTCAGACCTGACACCGGCGGGGGGGGCGACACCGGCGGAGGAGTTTATTGCGGCGCGGTCCAGCCGCCGCCGAGCACGCGGTAGAGGGTGACCTGGTTTTGCAAGCGCTGTAAATTCGCCTGCACCGCCGCCTGTTCGGCGGAAAACAGCGAGCGCTGGGCATCGAGCAAGTCGAGGTAGCTCGACGCGCCGTTGCGATAGCGCAGGTCCGACAGCTTGAAGCGCTCGGCCTCGGCTTCGGCCACCGCGCGCTGCGCACGCAACTGCTCGCCGAAGGTCGCCTGGCCCGCCAGCGCATCCGATACTTCGCGGAAGGCCGTCTGCACCGACTTCTCGTACTGCGCCACGGCGATGTCGCGCCCGGCCTTCGCGCTACCCAGGTTGGCGCTGTTGCGGCCGTAGTCGAAGATCGGCAGCACCATCTGCGGCGCAAAGGTCCAGCCGTACGAGCCGCCTTTGAACAAGCCGCTCAACTCGCTGCTGGCGCTGCCGGCATTGCCGGTCAGCGTAATGCGCGGGAAAAAGGCCGCGCGCGCGGCGCCAATGTTGGCGTTGGCGGCGATCAGTTGCTGCTCGGCGGCGAGGATGTCCGGACGCACCGTCAGCAGGTCCGATGGCAGCCCGGCCGGCAGTTCGCTCAGCGACATCGCCGCCAGGGTGGTGCTGGTGTCCGGCCCGGCCGGCAAGCTCTGGCCGACCAGCAGGGTAAGCAGATTGAGATCCTGCGCGCGTTGGCGCTGTTGCTGCGCCAGCACCACGCGCGCGCTGTCGAGCAGCGACAATCCTTGTTGCAGGTCGAGCTTGGAGACCACGCCATTGTCGTACTTGAGCTGGATCAGCTTGAGCGATTCCTCCCGCGCGGACAAGGTTTTTTGCGTCAGGCCCAGCAGTTCTTCATCGGCCAGCAGGCTCAAATACGCATTCGCCACCGACGCCACCAGGCTAATATGGGTGCTCTTGCGCGCTTCTTCGCTGGCCAGGTATTGCGCCAGGCCGGCGTCGCTCAGGCTGCGCACGCGGCCGAACAGGTCCAGTTCGAACGAGCTGACGCCAATCCCGGCCGTGTACAAGCTGGTGATGCTGTCGTCCGGCCCCGGCGAGCGGTTGCCGGCCACGCTCAGGTTGAGCGACGGCAGGCGGTCGGCGCGGCGGATCTGGTACTGCGCGCGCGCCTGTTCGATGTTCAGGATCGCCACGCGCAGGTCGCGATTGTTGTTCAGCGCCAGTTCGATCAATTGCTTCAGGCGCGCATCGGCAAAGAAGCGCTGCCAGGCGATGCTCGATGCGGCTTCGGTACTGGCGCCGCTGACGGCTTGCACCGGAAAAGCGGGAGCCACCGGCGCGGCCGGACGCTCATACTTCGGCGCCATCGACGCGCAGCCGGCCAGGGCCAGCGCCAGCGCCAGGGGAGTCAGTCTTGTCATCAAATCAGTCATGTTTTACCTCTGCGATCGGCGCGGCGCCATCTTCGTGCGCGTACTTCTTGCGCTGGCGCTCGCTGCCCTTGAATAGTTTGCGCACCACCACGAAGAACACGGGGATGAAGAACACCCCGAGTGCGGTCGCAGTGATCATGCCGCCGGCTACGCCGGTGCCGATGGCGCGCTGGCTGGCCGAACCGGCGCCGCTGGCGATCACCAGCGGCATCACGCCGAGGATGAACGCGAACGACGTCATCAGAATCGGGCGGAAGCGCAGGTGGCACGCTTCGATCGCCGCTTCGACCACGCCCTTGCCCTGCGCTTGCAGGTCTTTGGCAAATTCGATAATCAGCACCGCATTCTTCGCGCCCAGGCCAATGATGGTGATCAGCCCGACCTTGAAGTAGACGTCGTTCGGGAAGCCTCGGCTGCCCGCGGCCAGCAGCGCGCCCAGCACGCCGAGCGGCACCACCAGCAGCACCGACACCGGAATCGACCAGCTTTCGTACAGCGCGGCCAGCGCCAGGAACACCGCCAGGAGGGCGAAACCGAGCAGGATGAACACGGTCGAACCGGACAGTTGTTCTTCGCGCGACTGGCCGGTCCATTCGAAGCCGAAGCCCGGCGGCAGTTCGGAAGCGATGCGCTCCATTTCGGCCAGCGCTTCACCGGTGCTGCGGCCCGGCGCGGCGTCGCCGGCGATGCGCATGGTCGGGTAGCCGTTGTAGCGCACCGTCTGCATCGGACCGGTGATCCAGCGCGTCGTGGCGAACGACGACAGCGGCACTTGCTGGCCCTTGTTGTTGACCGCGTTCAGCTTCAAAAGGTCTTCCGGCTGCATGCGGTCCTTGGCGTCGGCTTGCACCACCACGCGCTGCAGGCGCCCGGCGTTCGGGAAGTCGTTCACATAGGACGAACCGAGCGAGGTCGAAATCGCGGTGTTGATGGCGTCAAACGTCACGCCCTGCGCATTGGCTTTGTCGCGGTCGATTTCGAGCTGCACCTGTGGCGCGTCTTCCAGGCCTTCCGGACGCACGCCGGCAAGAATCGGGCTCTTGCTGGCCGCGCCGAGCACCTGGCCGCGCGCCGCCAGCAACGCCTCGCGTCCCTGTCCGCCACGGTCCTGCAGGCGGAACGAGAAGCCGGTGCTGCTGCCCAGTTCAGGAATCGGCGGCGGGCTGATGGCGAAGATGAAGGCGTCGCGTACCTTGCTCATGCGACCCGAGATGCGGCCGGCCACGTCGCTGGCGCTGTGGCCCGCGCCGGTGCGCTCTTTCCAGTTCTTGAGCGTGATGAAGCCGAGCGCCATGTTCTGGCCCGAACCCGAGAAGCTGAAGCCCTGCACGCCGACCATACTGGCCACTTCCGGCTGCGCGAGGATGAAGTCTTCGGCTTCGCGCAGCGCCTTGCCGGTGCGTTCCAGCGTGGCGCCAGGAGGCAGCTGGAAGTTGGCGATGATGTAGCCCTGGTCTTCGTTCGGCAGGAAGGAGTTCGGCAGGCGCACGAACAGCAGGCCCACCACGGCGACCAGCGCGACGAACACGATCATCGAGCGGCCGGTATGGCGCAAGGTGGTGGCGACCCAGCCTTCGTACTTCTTGGCGGTGCGCGTGAAACCACGGTTGAACCAGCCGAAGAAACCGGTCTTGGCGTGATGGTGGCCGGCTTCCACGGGTTTCAGGAAGTGGGCGCACATGGCCGGCGTGAGCGAGAGCGCCATGAAGGCCGAGAAGATGATCGAGGTGACCATCACCGCCGAGAACTGGCGGTAGATGTTACCGACCGCGCCGGCAAAGAAGGCCAGCGGCACGAACACCGACACCAGCACCACGGTCACGCCGATGATGGCGCCCGAAATCTGGCCCATCGCCTTGCGCGTCGCTTCGAGCGGCGGCAAGCCTTCTTCGCTCATGATGCGCTCGACGTTTTCGACCACCACGATGGCGTCATCGACCACGATACCGATCACCAGCACCATGCCGAACATGGTGAGCACGTTGATCGAAAAGCCCATCGCGAGCAGGCAGGCCAGCGACCCGAGCAGGGCCACCGGCACCACGATGGTGGGAATGAGGGTGTAGCGGAAGTTTTGCAGGAACAGGTACATCACCAGGAACACCAGCACCACCGCTTCGACCAGCGTTTCGAGCACTTGTTTGATGGAGATCTCGACGAAGGCCGAGCTGTCGAACGGCACCGCGTATTTCATCCCGGGCGGGAAATACTTGGACAGTTCGGTCATGCGCGCGCGTACCAGCTTGGCCGTTTCCAGCGCATTGCCGCTCGGGGCGAGCTGGATGCCGATACCGGTCGACGGCTTGCCGTTCAGGCGCGCCGATGTCGAGTAGCTCTGGCCGCCGATTTCGATGCGCGCCACTTCCTTCAGGCGCACGGTGGAGCCGTCCGGATTGGCGCGCAGGATGATATTGCCGAATTGTTCGACGTTGGCCAGTTGGCCGGTGACGACCACGGTGGCGGTAATGGCTTGGCCGCCGATGTTGGGCAGGTCGCCGATGGTGCCCGAGGCCACTTGCGCGTTCTGGGTGCGGATGGCGTTGTTCACATCGGCCGGCGACAGGTTAAAGCCGACCAGCTTGGCCGGATCGATCCAGATGCGCATGGCTTTTTCGGTACCGAACAACTGGGCCTGGCCGACGCCGCGGATACGCTGGATTTCGGGCAGCACGGTGCGCGAGGCGTAGTCGCCCAGCGCGATCGGGTCCCATTTCGGATCGTCCGACGAGAGGATGGTAAACAGCAGGAAGTTCGAGCGCGCCTTATCGACGCGCACGCCCTGCTGCACCACCGCCTGCGGCAGGCGCGGGGTGGCGCGGCCCAGGCGGTTCTGCACGTCGACCTGGGCCAGGTCGGCATTGGTGCCGGTCTCGAAGCTGAGCGTGATGGTGCCGGTGCCGTTGGCCTGGCTGTTCGATTCCATGTAGATCAGGCCGGGCGAACCGTTCATCTCGCGTTCGATCACGCTGATGACGCTGTCCTCCAGGGTCTGGGCCGAGGCGCCAGGGTAGCTGGTGGTGACCACGATCGCCGGCGGAGCGACGGTCGGGTACTGGGCGATCGGCAGCTGGGTGATCGCCACCGCGCCGACAACCATGATGAATAATGCGATCACCCACGCAAAAATGGGGCGGTCAATAAAGAAACGAGCCATGAAGTAGTCCTGTTATATGTTTAACGTCCGGCGGCCGGCGCGGCGCTGGCCGCGGGCGCGGCGGCGGCACTGGCGGCTGGAGCGGCGGCGGGAGACGAGGCGGCGGCGGGCGCGCCACCTGCTGCCGGCGCGGCGTTGCGCGTCCACGGCACCGGCTTGACCGTCATGCCGGGCGCCTGCATTTTCTGGAAGCCGTCGACGACGACCTGTTCGCCCGGCTTGATGCCTTCCAGGACGATCCAGTTGCCGTTCTGCTGCGAGGCCACCTTGATCGGACGCGGGCCGGGCTTGCCGTCCGGCCCGACGATGATGACCGTGTCGCCCTGGCTGCCGCGCGTGACGGCTTGCTGGGGAATGAGCATCCCGGCCGGCAGTTCGGCCTGCGACAGGCGCACGCGCACGTACTGGCCCGGCAGCAGCATGCCATCCTGGTTCCCCACTTCGGCGCGCAGGGTGACCTGGCCCGAGGTCGGGTCGACGCTCACGTCGGAAAACAGCAGCTTGCCCTTGTTCGCCAGTTCGGAGCCGTCTTCCATCACGATCGTCACCGGCAGCGATTCGGCGTTGCGCACTTTCAGGTTGGCCGACTTGCGCAGGCGTTGCAGGTCGGTGGCCGACTGGGTGAAGTTGACGTAGACGTTATTGGTTTGCTGGATCAGGGCCAGCTGGGTCGCTTCGGTGGCGCTCACCAGCGCGCCTTCCGTGACCAGTGCGCGGCCGATGCGACCGGCGATCGGCGCGGTGACCTTGGTGTAGCCGTTGTTGATCTGGGCGATCTGCACCGCCGCCCTGGCGGCTGCGACGTCGGCCTCGGCCTGCTTCTGGGTGGCGACGACGTTGATGTATTCCTGCTTGCTGACCGCGTTCGCTTCCACCAGCGGCTTGTAGCGCGCGGCCTGGGCGGCGGCCTGGGTCAGGTTGGCCTGGGCCTTGCCGAGGGTGGCCTGGGCGGAGAGGAGCGAGGCGGCGTACGCGGCTGGATCGATCTGGAACAGTTCCTGGCCGGCCTTGACTTCGCTACCCTCTGTAAACAAGCGCTTGAGCACCACGCCGTTCACGCGCGCACGCACCTGGGCCACGCGGATCGGCTCGACCCGGCCCGGCAGCTCGGTTTGCAGGGCGACCGGCTCGAACCTGGCCGTGATAACCCCCACTTCCGGCGGCGGGCGCTGGGAGCCGGCGCCTGGCGCTGCGTCTTTCTTGTCGCCGCAGGCCGATAACAAAGCCAGCGCAGCGAGGGTGCAGGCGGCGATCCGGCGCAGCGACGGGGACGCGGACGGGGAAGGGAGGAGGGTGTGGCGCATTACGTGTGCATCCTTTAAGTAGGCGACGAGCTGTCCTTACACACGCAGGAGGGTGTAATTACAAAGTTCATCGCGGGCTTCTTGATTTTGGAATATACTAACATGACTGTATGTTTAACGTTTGACAGCCCCTGAAAGGGAGTAGTTGCATGGTCCGCAGGACAAAGGAAGATGCGCTGGCAACGCGCGACAGCATCATGGATGCGGCCGAGCAGTTGTTCATCGAGCGGGGAGTGTCGGGAACGAGCTTGCAGCATATTGCGAGTGCGGCCGGGGTGACGCGCGGTGCGATTTACTGGCATTTCGAAGACAAGGGCGCGCTGTTCAACGCCATGATGGAGCGCGTCACCATGCCGCTCGAGTCGGCGATGCAGACCCTGGCCGGTGCGGCGGGCGAGGACCCGCTCGGGCATTTGCGCAGCTATGCGCTGTGCGTGTTCGACTTGACGATCAACGATCCGAAGGCGCGCCGGGTGTTCGAGATCGCCACGCTCAAGCTGGAGTACGTGGGCGAACTGTCGGCGATTCGCGAGCGCCGGATGCAGCATCGCGAGCATTTCCTGGCCAGTGTCGAACGGATCGTGAAGGAAGGGATTGCGCATGGCCGGTTAAAAGACACGGTCAAGCCGCAAGCGGCGGCGCTGGGGTTGTTTATCTTGATCGAGGGACTGGTGCGCGGCTGGCTGATCATGCCGGATTTTAATCTGGAGCAGCTCGGTGCGGAAATCGTCGATACGCATCTTGATTCTCTCCGCGCTTGATTAGGTCGTCGTTCCGCGCTGATAATGGACAAGCCGCTATCCGTAAGTCCGTCGTTCCCGCGCAGGCGGGAACCCAAGTTCACTCCGTGGCCACAGGCGAATCGTTAAACTTAGGTTCCCGCCTGCGCGGGAACGACGTAGCGGTGGGATGTCAGCGCTTCAGGATCTAGCGCATACCCGTAATAATCTGCTTGAGTTTGCCCGAATCCGCACAGAACGCGCGAATTCCTTCGGCCAGCTTCTCGGTCGCCATCGCATCTTCGTTCATCATGAAGCGGAAGGTCTTCTCGTCGATCGCCACCTTCTCGATCGCCACCGCCGACGCATTGGCAACGAGCTTGCGCTCGACCGGCTCATTGCTGTCGGCCAGTTTTTGCAGCAGTTCCGGGCTGATGGTCAGCAAATCGCAGCCGGCCAGCTCCAGGATCTGCGACGTGTTGCGAAAGCTCGCGCCCATCACTTCGGTGGTGTAGCCGAACTTGCGGTAGTAGTTATAGATGCGCTTGACCGACTGCACGCCTGGATCTTCCGCGCCGGTATACTCAAGGTCGTTGGCTTTCTTGAACCAGTCGTAGATGCGGCCGACGAACGGCGAAATGAGCTGCGCGCCCGCTTCGGCGCAGGCGATGGCCTGGGCCAGCGAAAACAGCAGGGTCATATTGCAGCGGATGCCTTCTTTCTGCAAGATTTCGGCGGCGCGGATGCCTTCCCAGGTCGAGGCGATCTTGATCAGGACGCGCTCGCGGCCGGCGCCGGCTTCTTCGTACAGGGCGATCAGCTCGCGGCCCTTGGCGACGGTCGCTTCGGTATCGAACGACAGGCGCGCATCGATCTCGGTGGAGACGCGCCCCGGAATGATCTTGAGGATTTCCATGCCGAAGTCGACCAGCACGCGGTCGATCACGTCGCCGGTGGACAGGTCGGGGAAGTCGCGCACGGCTTTTTCGAGCAGGGGTTTGTATTCGGGCTTTTGCACCGCTTTTAAGATCAGCGACGGATTGGTGGTAGCGTCGCGCGGCGTGTACTGTTTGATCGACTGAAAATCGCCGGTGTCGGCAACGACCTTGGTAAATTGCTTGAGTTGTTCGAGTTGGTTCATGGTTGCGCTAACTGGTGAGAGATCAGAGCCTTATTGTACAACCATGTACCGGCTTGTCTATCCGATAAAGGAATCGAATTGCATGTCGAATTCCTGCAACGCCTTCTGCGCGTTCTGCATCTTCTTCCTGAACTCCGGCCCGCGCTGCAGGGCCAGCCCCACCGCCAGCACGTCGATCACCACCAGGTAGGCCAGGCGCGCCGAAATCGGCGTGTACGGGTCGATGTTGAACACCAAGTCGATCGGGATCAGCACCGTGGCCATGTCGGCCAGCGGGGTGCCCGAGGGCGCCAGCACGATCACATCGGCCCCGCCACGGCGCGCCAGCTTGGCCGAGCGCACCAGCGCCGAGTTGTTTCCGCGTTGGGAAATGGCCACCACCGCGTCACCGGCGTGCAGCAGCGAGGCGGCAATGCTGTGGATGGCCGGGTCGGCGTAGGCCACCGTCGGCACGCCCGAGCGGAAGAATTTGTGCTGGGCGTCGGTGGCGACGATGCCGGACGTGCCCTGGCCGTAGAACTCGATCTTTTTCGCGCGCGACAAAATATCGAGCGCGCGCTGGATCGCTTCGGGATTGAGGTTATTGCGCAGGTCGAGCAGGGTGTTGATCGAGCGGCTGCAGATCTTGTTGACCAGGTCCGCCGCCAGGTCGTCCTGGGTAGGCTGCTCGTTGGCGCCGGGCAGGGCAAGGGCCAGGCCCTGCGCCAGTTTGAGCTTGAACTCGTGCCAGCCGTCGTAACCCAAGGTGCGGCAAAAGCGCACCACGGTCGGCTCGGACACCTGCGCGCTCTTGGCCAGCGCGGTGATGTTCTGGCTGACCGTGGCAGACGGCTGTTCGAGCACGGCCAGCGCGACTTTTTTCTCCGATTTGGAGAGCGAGTCGAGCTGGGTGCGGATGGAGTCTAAAAGCACGGGTTTTGTCTTCCGTTAGTCTTCTGGCAATGGTGAAGCAGGGGTTTCGCGGTGCACCGCACCGCGCCTGCGTAACGGTCTGGCCTTGCAAGGCCAGACTCCTTGCGCTCCCACTATTCAGTCTTCAGGGAGCGGTGAAGCAGGGGTTTCGCGGTGCACCGCACCGCGCCTGCGTAACGGTCTGGCCTTGCAAGGCCAGACTCCTTGCGCTCCCACTATTTAGTCTTCAGGGAGCGCTTCTTCGCGCCATTGCAAGCCGTCGCGTCCTATCAACGCGCTGGCGGCGGCGGGTCCCCAGGTGCCGGCGCTGTACGGAATCGGCACGCTGTCTTCCTGGTCCCAATGATCGAGGATCGGTTCGACCCATTCCCACGCCGCTTCCAGTTCGTCGCCGCGCATGAACAGGGTCAGTTGACCGCGCAGCACGTCCAGCAGCAGGCGCTCGTAGGCGTCCATGCGCGGGGTCTTGAACTGCTCGCGGAAATCGAGTTCGAGTTCGGCTTGTTTCAGGCGCATGCTGTCGCCCGGCGTCTTGGCCATCAGGTTCAGCGACAGGCCTTCGTCCGGTTGCAGGCGGATCACCAGGCTGTTTGGCTGGAAACTGCTGGTCGGCTGGTTGAAGATCGAGTGCGGAATCTGCTTGAAGCGCACCACGATTTCGGCCAGGCCGCCGGCCATGCGCTTGCCGGTGCGCAGGTAGAACGGCACGCCGGCCCAGCGCCAGGTATCGATTTCGGCTTTCATGGCCACGAACGTCTCGGTGCGCGACTGCTGCGGCGCATCCGGTTCGTCGCGGTAGCTCGGCACGGCCTTGCCATCGACATGGCCGGCGCGGTACTGGCCGCGCACGATGTTCTGCGCCAGGGTGGTCGGGGTGAAGCGCTTGAGCGAGCGCAGCACCTGCAGCTTGGCGTCGCGCACGGCGTCGGGAGCGATCGAGGTGGGTGGTTCCATGGCGACGATGCAAAGCAGTTGCAGCAGGTGGTTTTGCAGCATGTCGCGCAGGGCGCCGGAGGTATCGTAATAACCCATGCGGTTGCCCACGCCGATTTTTTCGGCGATGGTGATCTGCACGTCCGAGATCCATTCGCGGCGCCACAGCGGCTCGAACAGGATGTTCCCGAAGCGCAGGGCCAGCAGGTTCTGGACCGTCTCTTTGCCGAGGTAGTGGTCGATCCGGTAGATCTGCGATTCGGCGAAGACCTTGCCGACTTCAAAGTTGATCTGCTTGGCCGATTCCAGGTCGCGCCCGAGTGGCTTTTCGAGCACCACGCGCGAGTTGGCGGTGGCAAGACCGGCGGCGGCCAGGTTGTCGCAGATTTGCGCAAACAGGTGCGGCGGCGTGGCCAGGTAGTAGACGCGGGTGATCTTGTCGTCGTTGCGCAGGGCTTCGACCAGGGCGGGGTAGGTGGCCGCGTCGGTGGCGTTGAGCGACACGTAGACGATGCGCTTGACGAACTTGGCCCAGCCTTCCTCGACCAGCTTTTTCACGTGCGGTTTGGCGGTGCTGTCGACCGTTTGCAGGAATTCTTCTTGCGAGATGTCGTTGCGGCCGACGCAGATGATGCGCGCGGTCTGCGGCAGGTCGTTGGCGACATCGCGCGCGTACATCGCGGGGAGCAGCTTGCGCATCGACAGATCGCCGCTGCCGCCAAAAAGAACGAGGTCAAAATCGGTAAGAGCCATAGTATGTGATCGCAGAAAGTAGGGGGCCGGATGATGATGCCGCTAGTTGCCGCCGGCTGGCGCACGCAAGGGAGCACAAGCAGAAAGGGTAGCGAAGCTGTTTGTGTAAATTTACTACATATATATGTGGTTCGCAAGAAATTTTACTACGTATTTCCAGATCGAGCCGATGCGATCCGCCTGCCTGAAAACATCAGGATGGCGCAAGGTCGGCGCTGACTGCGCTGATAACCTTGGCTGGAACGGACGAGTTGCGGGCGGCCGCACGACCTGCCTGCTTCGTGCCCGGAGCACAGCCTTTCTTCCGGCAGGGGGTGAGCCCGAAACAGTGCCTGCCGGCGAGTGCCATCGCGCGAGGCTTGCCGGTCGCCCCCGATGTCAAGTGGATGCCGCAATTCCACACGCTGCATGCCTGGATCTACGAGTTGAATCGCTGCGGCACCTTTGCCGACGCGCATCCGGATCTTGCGCCGGGGTCGCCGCCGCTGGAAAGCAGCCTGCCGGCGCCGAACGTCGATCCACAGGCTCCGCATCCCGACTATCCGTTTGCCAGGGGTACCATGTGCGCCTGGCTGGGTGAACTCGGCCAGGTGCCGGCGTTCTGTGCGCAGCAGAAGTAAGGACATTGGCCGCTTGGGGGTATTGCCCACTCACTTTACCGGCAAGCGGATCGTAAACGTGGTCCCCTTGTCCCTGCCCGCGCTGGCCACCGACAGCGAGCCGCCGTGCAGTTCCACCAGGTGGCGCGCAATGTACAAGCCCAGTCCCAGTCCGGCCGCATTGGCGTGGCGCTGCAGGTTGAAGGCCCCGAACACGTGCGGCAGATCGTGCGCCGCGATGCCCTGGCCCGAATCGGCCACGGCGATTTCCACCTGTTCGGCGCCCTCGCTGATCGCCACGCGGATGGCCCCCCCGCGCGGCGTGAACTTGATTGCGTTGAACAGCAGATTCCACAGCACCTGCTGCAAGCGCCGCCCGTCCGCTTCCAAGCGCACCCGGTCGCCGTAATCGACCGGCGTGACCGCCAGCATGATCTCCTTTTCGCTGGCGCTGCCTTCCACCGTCGACAAGGCGTCGCGCATCACCTGTCCCAGCGTCACGGCGGTGCGCGTGATCGACATTTGCCCGGTCAGGGTGCGCGCGGCGTCGATCAGGTCGTCGATCATGGCCGCTTCCTGGCCGATGTGCACGCGCATCGCCATCAAGCCGCTTTCCACCTTCGGCGGCAGGTCGCTCACGGTTTTGAGCAGCACCTCGATGCGCATCGATAGCGCCGACAGCGGCGTGCGCATCTCGTGCGACACGGTCGCCAGAAACAGGTCGCGCGCGCGGTTGAGGCGATTGAGTTCTTCGATGGTTTCGCGCTGGCGGTCGATCGACCCGGCCAGCGTTTGCAGCAGCGCGCCGTAGGTGGCCAGGCGCGCTTCGGACACCGGCGACTCGAGCCGTACTTCGCTCCACAGCGTATTGCCCGACACGCCCACTTGCACGCCGATGCTCTCGCACGCCATCGGCGAACTGAAGTCGTTGAAGCGCCAGCCGTACACCAGCACCCCGTACACCTGGCCGAACTGGGTCAGCGCCAGGCTGCACACGCGCATGCCATGAAAACTGCTTTCTTCGGCGCTCTGGCCGGCGAACACGCGCGCGGCGATACGCTTCTCCAGGGCCGTGCCGGGGCCGTCCTCGCGCCACAAGGTGGATGTGGCGAGCACGCGCGCGGTGGAGGAAGCCACCAGCGGCCCCACCTGGCGCCAGCCGCGCACGTCGTACAGCGACACCGTCAGGCCGCTGGCCTGCGAAAACTGGGTCAGCGGCGTGATCCATTCATCCCAGTCGATGCCGGCATCGCTGGCGACGGCCAGGTTGATCATGTCGGATTATCGGTCGGCAGTTCGACCGAGTCGGGCAGGGGCGTGCCGCGCGCCACGGCGTCTTCGATGAGAGGACTCTGGCGCGACGGCGAGCGCGAAAGCAGGCCGTAATACGAGGAAAACGGCAACTGAGGCACCACGCCGGCCGGATCGGCGTAAGCGCCTTCTTCGTCGAGCAGCTGCAAGCCGCCTTCGGCAATCACGTATTCGCGCGTGATCTGGCGATTGCGGCTGCCGCGCACCTTGGGCACGGCGATCGCGCGCCGCAGCACGGTGGAGATTTCGACATAATTGAGCAGGATGATGTTGTCGACCAGGTGCGAGCCCTTGAGCTCTTCGCTGATCTGCGAAATGCCCAGCAGCTCGGGGCTCTCGTAATTGAAGAGGATGGTCGCCAGCCGGTTCTTGAAGAAGGTGGCCAGCGCGTACAGGTAGTCGGCCACCTCGGTCGGGCTGGTCATCTCGTACACCGCGCACGAGTCGAAGACCACGCAGTCGATGCCCTTTTCCTCGACCAGCTTGATGATGCGGTCGAAGTGGATATCGAGTTCGAGTTCGAGCGGGGACTCGTAGTGGATGAACAGTTCTCCCTTGTCCATCAGGCCGGCCAGGTCGAAACCGAGGGTGGCGGCGTTGCGGATCAACTGGCGCGGGTGTTCGTCCAGGCTCACCAGCAGCGTCTTGTGGCCGGTGCTGATGGCCGCAGTGAGGAACTGCACGCTGAACACCGTCTTGCCGGTGCCCGAGATGCCGCTGACCATGGTGACCGAGCCGGCATACAGGCCGCCGTCCATCATCTCGTCGATGGCCCTCGAGCCGGTCGAGATGCGCTGGTCGGAGGTTTGCTGGTCGATCAGGCTGATCGGGCGCGACTGCGCGCGGCGGTAGACGTGGACCCCGCGCCCGCCTTCGATGCGCATGGTGTGGCTGCCGGCGATGAAATCCTGGCCGCGCGACTTGAGTACCGTCAGGCGCCGGTGCACGCGGCGGCGGTGCTCTTCGCGCGCCAGCGAGATGATGGTGTCGAACACGAAGCGCTCGTGCGACGGCACCGAACCGAGGCTCTCGTCGCGTTCGGCCGTGACCATGGTGGTCACGCCGATCCGCGCCAGGCCTTCGATGAGCAGGTGCACATCTTCGCGGAACGGCTTGTCGTGCACTTCGGCGTACAGGCGCATCGGGGTCAGGCCGTCGATCAGCAGGCGCTTGGCGCCGATCGACTTGAGGGCGTCGGCAAAGGCGCCGTCGGCATTGCGGAACTCGCCGAGCAGCACGGCCGGACTGGTCTGGATCACCTTGATCTTGCCGGCGTCGATCAAGCCTTGCAGGTCCCAGTTGAAGCCCGCCGCGTCGCGCAGCAGCTTGGCCGTATCGAGTTCGAACGAGACGATGGCGCCGGGTTCGTCGTACAGGGCCGCGCCGGCGTAGATGAATCCCAGGCCGAGCGTGGTCTTGCCGGTGCCGGGCGCGCCTTCCACGATCAGGTTGTTGCCACGTGGGATGCCCCCCAGCAGAACTTCGTCCAGTCCGGTGATGCCTGTTTTGACCAGCATGTTCAAATGACTTCCTTCAATGTGTTTTATGCATTCTTAATTGCACGCTAGTTTATCACCGGGCATCGAATCGTTTCAGTACAACTGCTATTTTGTCGTGCACCGTTGTTAGCAGGTATATTACTCAACGGAATCGATGGCAATCCCACAACCCTCGATCGCCCTGGTAGCGATTAACTCGATAGGATGGATATGAAATACTTGGTAATAGCGGTGCTGCTGGCCGCCGGTCCGGCGTGCGCGAGTGGCCTGGACGACATGAAAGCGGCGCTGGGGCTGTTGCAGGGCCAGGGCACGTTGCGGGCGGCGTACGAGGTGCGCGAGACGCACACGGAGTTCGACGCCAAGCCGCTCAAGGGACCGGAAACGGCGATGGCGGCGGCGCAGGTGGAGGACGATCCGGCCGGGTTGGCGATCCGCTGGGACCGCGGGCTGCTCAAGCGCGCGGCGGACGAGTCGAGCGTGGCGAAGGGGGCCAAGCGCAAGCAGGCTTTGTCGCAACTGGTGTCGTCGAGTTCCGCGCCGCGCCTGGCGATGGCGATGAATTACGCGCCGCGCTTGCTGCAGATGCTGGCGATCAGCCAGTTCAAGGCGGAGCGCGCCGATACGTATCAGGGCAAGCCGGCCAGGCTGGTGGAGCTGATGATGACGCCGCAGGAAGAGGTGAACCAGAACGTCAGCATCAAGGACAATACGATTGAAGCGCGTTTCTGGCTCGGACCGGACGGGGTGCCGCTGGGGGCGGTGACGACGCACACGATCAAGGCCAAGCTGATGGTGTTCATGTCGTATGAGAAGACCACGAAGGAAGAGTTCACCTTCGGGGTGGTGAATAACCGGCTGGTGGTGCTCAAGCGCGAGATGCAGGGGAAAGAGAAGGGGCCGGGGACGGAGAACGAGTTCAAGAATTTGTATACGATGACGCCGAAGTTGTAGTGCACGACTTTCGTTCGTCTACGCTGCGTCGTTAGCGTCCGTCGTCCCCGCGCAGGCGGGGATCCATAGCACCTGTGCTCAGCGGTTCTATGGATTCCCGCCTATGCTGGGAGTCGGTTCTGCCAGTGGCAGGAACGACGGAGCAGCGATTAACGATACGTCAGATCACGGCTGGTACTTGTATTCCTCCCGCCCCGCCACCTCCACCCTCAGCGACAGCACGCAGCCATTCAAGGGATAGCTCGCGCGCTCCGCCTCCGGCCGCCCGTGGCTGGCGCTGGTTACATACAAGGTGCGCAAGTCGTCGCCGCCGAACGCGATCATGGTCGGGCACTTGACCGGCAGCTTCACTTCGCGCAGCAGTTCGCCCGATGCCGCAAAGCGCAGCAGGCGCGCGCCTTCGAACATCGCGCACCAGTACGCGCCTTCGCTGTCGACCGCGGCGCCATCTGGCCGCCCGCCGTAGTCGTCCGCCTTTTTATCGGCCGAAAACAGCTGGAACGTCTCGCGCGCCTTCGCTTCTGCGCTTGCGACGTCGAAGCGATAGCGGTCGATCCGGTGCGCGGCGGTGTCGGCGTGATACATCGCTTGCCCGTCCGGCGTAAAACCGAGTCCGTTCGAATTCATCATCCCGCCCGACCATTTGAGGCTGACAACGCCTTTCTCCAGGCAGAACATCTGCGCCGCCTGCTGGTCGCGCGGCTCGTAAATGGTGCCGACCCAGAAGCGCCCGGCCGCGTCCACCCGGCCATCGTTAAAGCGCGTGGTGGCGGTGTCGTACGGCGCGGCGGCGATGTCGGCAACCGCGCCGCTGGCAGTGTCGAGGTGCACAAAGCCGGCGCGCGTGGCCACAACCAGGCCGCCGCCGGCGTGGATGGCCAGCGCCGCCGGTTCGGTCGCCATGCGCCACTGGCGGTGCACGCCGCTGGCCGGGTGCAGCGCGTGCACCATAAAGCCGCCGATGTCGACCCAGTACAAGGTCTGTTCGGCGGCGTGCCAGAGCGGGCATTCGCCCACCAGCATCGGGGTGTCGTAGGCGAGCACGATGGCCGCTGCGATGGCGTCGGTACCCATTACACCGCCGCCTTGGCCATGGCGATCAGGCCATTGGTGGAGCTGTCGTGCAGATCGGGCTGCGGCTCGCCGGTCAGTTCAGCCTCGATTTTCTTGGCCAGCACCTTGCCCAGTTCAACGCCCCACTGATCGAAACTGTTCACATCCCAGATCACGCCCTGCACGAAGGTCTTGTGCTCGTACAGCGCGACCAGGGCGCCGAGCGTGTAGGGCTTGAGGTACTCCATCAGGATCGTGTTGCTCGGACGGTTGCCGGGGAAGGTCTTGTGCGGCGCCAGCGCTTCGATTTCGGCCAGCGACAAGCCTTGCGCCTGCAAATCGATCCGCACTTCGTCGATGGTTTTGCCGCGCATGAAGGCTTCCGACTGGGCGAAGCAGTTTGCCAGCAGCGCGGCGTGGTGGTTTTCCAGTTCGTGGCCGGGGCGCAGCGCGGCGATGAAGTCGATCGGCGTGATGTCGCTACCCTGGTGCAGCAGCTGGAAGTAGGCGTGCTGGCCGTTGGTGCCGCAATCGCCCCAGATCACCGGGCAGGTCGGGGTGTCGACCGGCTGGCCGCCCTTGGTCACGCGCTTGCCGTTGCTTTCCATGTCGAGCTGCTGCAGGTAGGCCGGGAAGCGGTTCAGGTCCTGGTGGTAGGGAGCGATCGAGACCGAGCCGCAACCGAGGAACTGGCGGTTCCAGAAGCCCACCAGCGCAAGCAGCACCGGCATGTTCGCTTCGAGCGGCGCTTCCCGGAAGTGCTGGTCCATCGCGTGCGCGCCGGCCAGCAGGTCGCTGAAGTGGCCGAAACCGACGCACAGCGCGACCGACAGGCCGATTGCCGACCACACCGAATAGCGTCCGCCGACCCAGTCCCAGAACGGGAACATATTGGCCGGGTCGATGCCGAAGGCCTTGATCGCTTCGGTGTTGGTGGAGACGGCGACGAAATGACGCGCCAGCGCGTCTTCCGGCGCGTGTTGCAGGAACCAGGCGCGCGCGGTCTGCGCGTTCATCATCGTTTCGGTGGTGGTGAAGGTTTTCGAGGCGATGATGAACAGCGTGGTGTCGGGATTGACCTTGCCGAGCGTGGCGTCCATGTCGTGGCCGTCGACGTTGGAGACGAAGTGCATGGTCAGGCGCGGGTGCGCGTATTGACGCAGCGCCAGGCAGATCATCTTCGGTCCCAGGTCGGAGCCGCCGATGCCGATGTTGACGATGTCGGTGATCGGTTTGCCGCTGTGGCCAAGCCAGGTGCCGGCGCGCACGGCGTCGGTGAAGATGCGCACCCGGTCGAGCACTTCGTGGACGTCGGCGTTGACGTCCTGGCCGTCGACCACCAGCGGCGTGCCACGCGGCGCGCGCAGGGCGGTGTGCAGCACGGCGCGCCGTTCGGTGAGGTTGATGCGCTCGCCGGCGAACATGGCGTCGCGCTGGGTTTCGACGCCGCGCTCCTGCGCCAGCTCGACCAGCAGTTCAAGCGTGCGCCCGTCAAGCCGGTTTTTTGAATAGTCTAGGAACAAACCCGCCGCATCGACGGTCAGTTTCGGGAAGCGTTGCGGGTCGGCGGCAAACAGGCCGCGCAATTCCCAGTCTTCGGCCTCGATCGCGTACGTTTCGAGGGCCTGGAAGCTGGCGGTGGAGGTAAGGGCAGGCTGGCGCATTGGTACTCGCTGTTCGGTTGGTTAAAATCGGGTGCCGGCCGCGCGGCCAGCGCATCGCAGAAGATTATCGAATGATACAGAAATTCACGTAAATTCACTACAAAAAACTGGCGGCCACAAGTAGTCGAACGCCTGCCTTTATAGATGTTGCCAGTCATCTTCATCGACTGTTGCTTGGCAACGGATGACTAAAGTGAGCAAGCCTGGCGACCAGGATGTACGGTAGTGGCGAATTTTGTAGTAAAATTTCACGAAATAAATTCATAAGGAACGACCATGGCGTTGCATCCCGTAGTTGAATCGGTCACCAAACGCATCATCGAACGCAGCCGCCCATCGCGCGGCGCGTACCTGGCGCACCTCGACGCGGCACGCGTCGACGGCCCGCAACGCGGCGCCCTGTCGTGCACCAACCTGGCGCACGGCTTTGCCGCCTTCCCGGCCAACGACAAGCTGATGCTCAAGCAGGTGAAGAAGCCATCGGTGGCGATCGTCTCGGCCTACAACGACATGCTGTCGGCGCATCAGCCGTTCGAGCACTTCCCGGCCATTATCAAGGATGCGGTGCGCGAGGTGGGCGCAGTGGCGCAGTTCGCCGGCGGCGTGCCCGCCATGTGCGATGGCGTCACGCAGGGCCAGCCGGGCATGGAATTGTCGCTGTTTTCGCGCGACGCGATTGCCATGGCCACCGCCATCGCGCTGTCGCACAATATGTTCGATTCGGCGGTGTACCTGGGCGTGTGCGACAAGATCGTGCCGGGCCTGTTGATCGGCGCGCTGCACTTCGGCCACCTGCCGGCGGTGTTCGTGCCGGCCGGGCCGATGACGACCGGGATGTCGAACAAGGAAAAGGCGCGCATCCGCCAGCTGTACGCGCAGGGCAAGGCCACGCGCGAAGAGCTGCTCGAATGCGAGTCGCAGTCGTATCACGGGGCCGGCACCTGCACCTTCTACGGCACCGCCAACAGCAACCAGATGCTGATGGAAATCATGGGCCTGCACATGCCGGGCGCCGCTTTCATCACCCCGGGCACGGCGCTGCGCGACGGCCTCACGCGCGCCGCGGCGCAGCGCGCGGTCGCCATTTCGCAGCAGGGCGGCAGCTACACGCCGGTCGGCCAGATCGTCGATGAAAAGTGCATCGTCAACGCGGTGATCGGCCTGCTCGCTACCGGCGGCTCGACCAACCACACCTTGCACCTGGTGGCGATCGCCAAGGCGGCCGGCATCGTGATCGACTGGAACGACTTCAACGAGCTGTCGGCGATCATACCGATGCTCACCCGGATCTATCCGAACGGCGACGCCGACGTGAACCACTTCCAGGCCGCCGGCGGCCCCGGTTTCGTGATCCGCGAACTGCTCGACGCGGGCCTGCTGCACGACGACGTGACCACTATCCTCGGCAAGGGCTTGCGCGCGCACTGCCTTGAGCCCTTCCTCGATGGCGAAAAGGCGATCTGGAAGGAACTGCCGGAATTGAGCGGCGACGACAGCGTGCTGCGCCCGGCGGCGGCGCCGTTCGCGCGCGACGGCGGCATGATCCTGGTGGCCGGTAACCTGGGCCGCGCGGTGATGAAAATCTCGGCGGTCAAGGAAGAGCACCGTATCGTCGAAGCGCCGGCGCTGACTTTCAATTCGCAGGAGGACTTCATGCACGCCTACACGGCGGGCAAGCTCGATCGCGACTTCGTGGCGGTGCTGCGCTTCCAGGGGCCGCGCGCCAACGGCATGCCGGAACTGCACGCGCTCACGCCGGCGCTGGCCAATCTGCAGGATGCCGGCCGCCACGTGGCGCTGGTGACCGACGGGCGCATGTCCGGCGCGTCGGGCAAGGTGCCGGCCGCGATCCACGTCTCGCCCGAGATCCTGGCGGGCGGCCCGCTGGGACTGGTGCGCGACGGCGACATCATCCGTCTCGACGCCACCACCGGTACCCTGGAGGCGCTGGTGCCGGCCGCCGTGTGGGCCGCGCGCTCGCAGGCCACGGCCGACCTGTCGTCCAGCCATATCGGCATGGGCCGTGAACTGTTTACGATGTTCCGCAATGCGATCAGCGAAGCGGAGAAGGGCGCCACCACCTTCCCGCTGCCGTCGCCGATTCCTACCACCGTGTCGCTGCACGACACCGCCGACATTGGCGATACCGTGCCCGGCTCCGACGAAGACTTTTTGATCAAGAACCCAAAATGACCATGACCCTACTCGACATCATGCGCTCGGCGAGCGTGATTCCCGTGATCGCCATCGACGATCCAGACCATGCGGTGCCGCTGGCAAAGGCGCTCGTTGCGGGCGGCATCCGCGTGCTTGAAGTGACCTTGCGCACCGCGCACGGCCTGGGCGCGATCCGCGCGATGGCGCAGGTGGAAGGCGCCATCGTCGGCGTCGGCACGCTGACGCAGGCCGATGAATTTGCGGCGGCGCGCGACGCGGGCGCGGTGTTCGGCGTTTCGCCGGGCCTGACCGCCTCCTTGATCGAGGCGGCGCGCAAAAGCGGCTTGCCGCTGCTGCCGGGCGTGATGACGCCGTCCGAAGTGATGGCCGCGCGCGAAGCGGGTTTTCGTCAACTCAAGCTGTTCCCGGCGGTGCCGGCGGGCGGTGTGGGCATGCTCAATGCGATCGGCGGACCGCTGCCGGATGTGACGTTCTGCCCGACCGGCGGCATTTCGATCGAGACCGCGCCGCAGTTTTTGGCGTGTAAGAACGTGGCCTGCGTGGGCGGTTCGTGGCTCACGCCGAAGGACGCGATCCTGGCCGGCGACTGGGCCCGCATCACCGAGCTGGCCAGGGCGGCGTCTGCGCTGCGCTAAGGCTTGATGGCGGTGCGACCTTTCTGGCGCGGCCAACCGGGGCGTCCCATGACGCCTGGTGAAATCAAGATGGCCTCCAGGCTGTTCGGCGAGTCCATCGATTACGCGCGGGTGGAGGTGCACGCGCGGCGCTACCTGCCGTTCGGGCTGCAGCCGAAAAACTGCGCCATCGGCAACGAACACGCGCGCCACTGTTTCATGCATCAGACAGTGAGAAAACGATAGTCTGCGACGACATTTCTTTGCTTTATAGACAGGCAGCTGATGCATGCGTACACTCTCTGTCAATATTAAGGAAATTTCAATGTTGCGACTACTTATTGTTTTCAGTTTGATTCTCTCCGGCTGTGCGACGTCAACTACGGGTGCTATACCTGCTGGGCCTGACACGTTTGTAGTTTCTCGGCAGGCGGGCGCGTTTCCAAGTGGGCGCGAACCTTTACTTGCTGAGGCGTTGGTGGAAGCCGGTAGTAAATGTGCCAGTATGGGTAAGGTGATGAAGCTCGTTTCGTCTACTGAAAATCCTGGTCCATACGTCTTGGGAAATTACCCTAAGGCCACAATTATCTTTGCCTGTCAGTAGAGAGCAGCAATGGCCCGACCAACTGAACAGGACGTTGCCGCTTTCTTGTCATTAAAAAAGTCGCTCGTCCGGGTGATGGAGTGGACAGATCGTCCAAGTTTGAAGACTCCGCAATGGAGAGCTTTCGAGAGTCGCTGTTACTTGGGAAGTTCGATCTCCGACGAGGCTAACTTCAGAGCGCACTATCGGCCCAAAGGGCTGAAGGTTCGCGGTGCTTCAATTATAGAGCTGCCTGAAGCGTTTTACGTTTCAATCTGGATCCGGGAACATCGAGTTTTCGCGATTGATACTTTGAAGGGGCAAGTTCATACAAACCGTATTGTTAGCGGGATGCCATTTTCCGGAATGAAAATAGACGCAACCACGCACATGCATATCTGGACGAGTGCGGCAGACGGCTACGCTGAACCGATTGAGCCTCCTCTGGTCGAACTTGAGGAAATCATGACGGTTTTTTGCCAACGTGTTAACCTATGGCTTAACGGCGATATTAAGCATCCGATGTACGGAAAATCGATGAGTTTCCTGGAATGAACTGCGAAAAATTAGCCTCAATCACAGGATGGCAATGTTCTCCAGCGGGTGTACGCTCGGTGCGTGCTGTCGCACCTATACCAATGGGTGATGGCGGCCAGTTGATCGCGTTCTACATTTCGCAGCCTTCAGATAGCACTTTCTTTCTCACAGACGCATCCGAGACTGCGATCCATGCCGAGCAAGAAGGTGTTGTTCTAAATAAGAGCCGAATAGATGCGCTCAACCGCACCTTTGGGGTGTCCATGGCGGAATTCGGTAACGACTTCAGCATTGAAGCATCCGGCAGTTTGGACTCGCTGCAAGGTTCACTGTGGGACGCTGTTAAGCTTGCCCTTGCTCTTTCATATAAAACGGCTTCATGGCGTCCAAAATTCGCTCAGGCTAAATTTCATGCAGTAGTGCTTCGTGAATTGCAGGCGCAGCTTGGCATGGAAAGAGTGGTCGCAGGCCTACGTGTACAAGGCGCAAGTGGGCACATGATTGAGTTTCCGGTCAGTGTCATACAAAAAAACGGCCAGATAATTTACGTTCAACCCATCGCGTTGGAAAACGGCAAAATCAGTTGGCCAACCATCTATGAAGCTCACGGGAAATTGTTCGACGTGAAAGTGGCGTCCGACATTGAGAACCGGATTGCTGTGTTGGAGGCTGGTGCTCTGCCAGTCGATTTTGGTCGTGCTGCGAGCTTCCTCGCGCATGCGGCTCCTGTCTACACCTTGGACAAGCTTGATGCTTGGGCGCATGCCCTTATTTAGTTTGTCGCGAATGCTGGATTCCGTGATTTTGCACGGCACACCGGGGCGTCCCATGACGCCTGGTGAAATCAAGATGGCCTCCAGGCTGTTCGGCGAGTCCATCGATTACGCGCGGGTGGAGGTGCACGCGCGGCGCTACCTGCCGTTCGGGCTGCAGCCGAAAAACTGCGCCATGACGCCCAACGGCACCATCTACTTTCATCACTCCCGCTGCCTGCCCGATTTTTCGGCCGGCAGCGAACACGCGCGCCACTGGTTCATGCATGAGATGGTGCATGTGTGGCAGCACCAGCTGGGCTATCCGGTGTGGTGGCGCGGCGGGGTGCGCATCGGCTTGAGCTATGTGTACGAGCTGGCCGCGCACAAGACGCTGGCCGACTTCAATATGGAGGCGCAGGGCGACCTGCTGGCCGACTATTTCGTGCTCAAATTCCTGCGCTCCTCCACGGCGATGGAGCAGCAGCGCTACGCGCGCAGCCTGGGGCTGTTCGAGACGGTGCTCGCTGGCTTCCGGCACGATCCGGCGGGCCGCAATCATCTGCCCGGCGCGCGCCGCTAGCGTGCGCCTTTGCATGGCGACAGGCCGTCCCCACTTCTGCTTTGCGTTGCGATCGCATTCCTCCCCTGAATCAGCTTTATTGTCTTCAATGCATCCATCGTGGCGCGCTGCGCGGCGGGTCGGACAAGTTTCCTGATTCTGCGTCAAGTCCGGCATAACGTTTGCGCATGTGCGCAGTCAACACTGCTCAGAAGAACCCCTTTACTCTTGGTATTTACTTACTGAATCTTTTCTGGGGGAATCTTTTATGCGACCCAATCGGCTCATCTTGTGTGCTGTCGTTGCCGCCACGTGGTGCGTGAACGCTTGTGCGGCGCCGCCTGTTGGCGAGCTCGATGTGCGGATGGGCAGCGGCGGCACGCCATGCTTTACGGTCTTTCAGAAAGATGAGCTCCGCTTCGGGGCGCCGGAATTTCGTTCGATCAGTGTGAGTGAGGTAACGCCAGCGGGGAAGGCGCTGATGTGGGCCATGTCGATCCCCCCGCAACGGCCATTCCTGGTCACGTTTCGCCTGTGTATTCCGTATGCGGGGCGCTTACCCGTCTTGCCGAAAACGACAGCGTTGCCACTTCAGCCGGGCAAGGTCTATGAGACGCTGATCGAGATCACGCCGCCGATGCTGTCCAGCGCGCCACGGACTTATCGCGCCAGGTTTTGCCTGAGCGCAAAGGCGGGTGGGACGGTGCAACTTCACACGCTCAGCGGTGGGGCACTCGACGGCAAGGCGCGCGCCGGCTGCAGCGGCTAGGCATTTAACGCATGCATTGCGCAGCAAACGTCTTGTCGGTGTAGCGATTTTGACGTAACTGAAGGAAATTTAGCTTTCTCCGCAACACCTTTTCTGCATTGTTGTCACGCGTCGTGATGTTTCTGCGTTCGCGCAACCCGGCATCGCTTTCGTTCCTCTACTGTCAGTTAAAGATTCCAATCGGAAACACCTTAAACCGACAAAAGTGGGCTGGACATGGCGACTATTTCCTCTTCTGAATGTTTGCAGGACCTGATCGGCGAGCGCCAGCATGATCGCCTCTTGCGCTTGTCATTTCCGCACGATGACGGCCCCTTTGCTCAGTTGCTCGTCAACCAGTTGCACGCCTCGGAAGAATTATCGAAGCCGTTCGAATTCGTGCTCGAACTGTTGTCGGGCGATCCAGGCATTCCACTGAAAGAAGTTCAGGGAAAGCTCATGTGCATCGAGCTGGTGCGCAAGGATGGCAGCCTGCGTCATTTTTCCGGCCACGTATTTAGTTTTTCTTTGAAACGCGTCGATGGTGGCTTGTCGTTCTACGAAGCCCGGCTGGCGCCCTGGTTCAAATATTTGAGCCTGCGCAAGGACAACTACCTGTTTCACTACACCTCCCTGTACGAGCAGGCCAGGAGCATCTTCGGGGACTACGCCAATCTGGCCGATTGGGATTGGCGGGTACAAGGGGCAAGCGGCGTAATGACCGATTGCTGCCAGTTCGACGAGACTGACAGCAATTTTCTGGAACGGCGCTGGGCTGCCGCCGGCATTTTCTATTGGTTCGAACACAGCGCTACTGGTCACAAACTGGTGTTGTCGGACGATTCGAGCGCCGCCCCTGCAATCGACGGAGGCGATCCGGAGATACCGTTCCAGCGCCATGGCGGCGCAGTCGAGGAAGATGGCATTGCCGAATGGTCGCCGGGACGCCAGATCACGGAAGGCAGCATTGCTCTGGTTTCCTACGACTTCAAGGCGCCACAGCCGGCTCTCACCTCCCTGCCGACTGTTCATCAGCAAGGCCAGGTATTGCATGTGGAGTCCTATGAATACACGGGCGCTTTCGGGTTCAAGGATGGCGGCGATGCGCGTTCGCTGGCCCAGACCCGCATGGAGGGGCTGGAAGCGAGCGGCAAGCACTTCAAAGGCGCGGGTAACAATCGCTATGTCATGCCGGGGCGCTGGTTCCGGCTTACCGGTCACTTCGACCGAGGGGCGACGGAGCACGACGAGCAGGCCAGGGAGTTCCTCATCGTCGAGGTGATTCACAGTGCGAGCAATAACTACCATGTGAGTTCGACGGCGCCCTCCCACTACAGCAATACGCTGGTCTGCGTGCGAAAAATTGTGGCGTGGCGTGCACCGCGCAGTCATCACAGCAGCGAGACAAAGATCCACGGCATCCAGACAGCCACTGTCGTCGGTCCCGCCGGTGAAGAAATTCATACGGACATGTATGGCCGTGTACGCGTGCAGTTTCATTGGGACCGCGCTGGGGCCAACGACGAAAAGAGTTCGGCATGGATCCGGGTGGCAACGCCGTGGGCGGGTGAAAATTTCGGCATGGTATCAATTCCGCGCATCGGGACGGAGGTGCTGGTGCAGTTCATGGATGGCAATCCGGACCGGCCGATCATCACCGGCATGGTGCCCAATGCAAATACCCTGCCGCCGTGGGCGCTTCCGGCCAACAAAACCCAGAGCGGGATCCTGTCGCGTTCGACGCCCGGCGGTCAGTACGACAACGCGAACGCACTGCGCTTCGAAGACAAGAAGGGACAGGAACAGTTGTGGCTGCATGCAGAGAAGGATCAGTTGACCGAAGTCGAGCACGACGAAGACAAATGGGTCGGCAACGACCGGCGCAAGTCGGTGGACCGTGACGAAACCAGCCATATCAAGCGCGACCGGACCGAAACGGTGGACCGGGATGAAACGATCACGGTGCATCACGATCGTACCGAACGGGTCGACCATGATGAACGTATCAGTATCGGCGACAACCGCAGCGAAGATGTGGGCGTCAATGAAACGATTTCCATCGGCGGCAACCGCACCGAGACCGTGGGCAAGAACGAAACGATCAGCGTTGGCGTGAACCGCAGTAAAACGGTTGCTAAAAACGAGAAAGACAAGATCGGTAAAAACTGGTCGATCAATGTCGCCCGCATGAAGACCGAGACGATCGGCATGGCATCCATGCAGAACGTCGGCATGGGCCGGATCGACACCGTGGGCATGGCCTACAACCTGAACGTGGGCATGATCATGGCGACGGTGGTGGGACGCAGCCAGACGACCAAGGTCGGCAAGGTCGTGTCGGTATCGGCCGGCGAGACGATCGAACTGGTGTGCGGCGGATCGAAGTTCGTGATGACGCCGGACGCGATTTACCTGGAAAGCAAAGACATCCATATCAAGGCGAGCGGCAAGGTCCATGTCGACGGGCCGGCCGATGTGCTTCTCAATTCCGGAAGTGCGGAAAGTGCTCCGGGAAGCGATGGGGAGAAGGCCAAATGACGGCCCCGGTTCCTGGGGACCACGGGCGCGCCGCGAGCGACGCCACCATTGTCAACCACACCGGTGTACCGCATTTCTGGTTTCAACAGACAGGCCCGGAAGGTGAGCGCCTCGATGTGCTTGTGGTACGCGCCACGTTCGATTTTGCGGCGCATGGCGAGACCATTACGCTCTCGCAAGAACAACATCCTGTCGTTGCTGGCGATACATATGCCGGGCCGGCATCGAGCGATCCGCTGCGCTCCGTGATACAGGAAGATGGCGATCTGGTGCCGTATAAACCCGGCACCGACATTCTTGTCGGCGGCCACGCGCTGGCCCCGGGTGGACTGGCATGCGCCCAGTGGGTCGCCGGGATACGCGTTGGCACGCTCAAGAAGCTGGTGCGCCTGCACGGTCCACGCCAGTTCCGCAAGCAGGCGTTTGGCTGGCGCCTGGGGACGGCTTCACCTGTCGAATCCGTATGCCTGGACTACCGGTTGGCGTACGGTGGCTGCGTTGACGTTGCGGCTGCATTCACCCGCGATGGCGAGGCGGACACGATCAGGCACAGCGGCAATCCGGCGGGCATTGGCTGGTTACCTGCGCCGGGCGATTACAAGCATCTGGGCCGGGCTGGGCGCACATTCGTCGCGCGCTGGGTGGCTGAACAAAAGGTGCTCGCCGCTCCCCAGATTGAGGCGCCGCTCGATCCCGTCACCCATCCTTTCTCGCGCTTGCCGCCGCAGGGATTGAGCTCGATCGCACGCTGGTGTACGCCGCGCGTGGATTACCAGGGCGACTTTGACGCGCTCTGGCGCACCAAGCGGTATCCCCTGCTGCCAGAAAATTTCGATTCGCGCTATTTCCAAAATGCTCCCGCCGACATGGTCATTACCCCGCATTTGCGCGGTGACGAAACCGTGACGATGACAGGCCTGCTTCCTGATAAAACGGACATGGTTTTGCCCGGATGGATGCTCATTGTTGTTGTCCGGCTTGCCAGCGGAGGCAATGTGATCAGCATCCCGCTGCTCGACACCCTGCGTTTCGATCTGGACCGGCGCCAGGTGTCAATGGTCTGGCGCACGCATTTCTACGACGACGATCCGGTGGTGGACATTGCAATTGCAGTTGCTGCGTCCGAAAGCGCGAGTGCGTCGGATCAGCCGGAAGTGCAACCATTTAGCGGGGTGGATGATGGGGCAGACCCGACATATCGCGCACGCTGAGGGTTGGCTGGCTGTCGCAACGGAGTCCGACCTGTGCAAGGTGGGCAAGTGCATAGTCGCGTTTAACAGCTTCGCGCGGCTCGATCACAAGTATGCGGCATCGCCGGATGTGAAGGCGCGGGGGACGCCGGTGTATCGCGTCGGCGATCTTTTCAAGAATACGCAAGCGAATACGGGTGCGCACATTGTTTCCGGCACATCGCTGAGTACCGGCTATCTCCAGATACTCGAAGGCCATTCAAACGTCAAGATTAACGCTATACCTGTAGCGCGGCATGACAGCGCCTGCCGTATCAATTGCGACAGCACCGGCATGGGCGGTGCGCGAGGGCGGATCGTGACGATGACCAAAACCGTCGCGCCGGCTGCGCCAAAACCAGTCGCCGCAGCGCCAGGCGCCGTGGCGCGTGTCAGCAAGAAACTGCTCGCATTGAAAGCGCTTCGGGATGGGTTGATTGGACGGCGCCTGAATCTGGATGCGCTTGATGACATATTCAATTTCGATAGCGCGAATGCGACGTTGAAGGGCTGGATTGGCGATGTTGAGGGCACGCCCGGGACGGTCGGCGACTGGCTGGCGCAGGGCGGCCGCGCAGGACTCGGATTTGCCAGCGAATTCGCTATGGGCACAGGCGAACTTGTCTATGAGGCGATCAAGGGCGTGCCCAAGTTGGCCCGCAGGACGACACGAGAGGGCAGGCTGCTTGCCAGTCTGGATGAGCAGATACTTGCCGAAGAAATCAGCCTTGGAAATATCGACGCTCCGAGTATTGCGAGAGATGCAGTCGGTCTGGCCACGGCAATGGCCCGGCCGGTGACCGATCCATGGATGAAGGGGCAGTACGTTGAATCGACCACGCGCGGCGGGATTGAGTTATTCACTTTCTGGAGTGGCGCATCGAAGGCTATACGGGCTGCGAAGGCGAAAAAGTTGTTGGATTTGGCAGGCGCCAAGGGTGCGGCGGCGGCCGCTACAGCTGGTACTGCGACAACCGCTGCGGTTTATCCAGTCGCCAGTATTGCCCCTACAGCTACGCCTGCCGTAGGAGCTGTCGCTGGCACCATTCCGACGGGCGGCGCCACTGTCGCGGGTGCAGTCGGGACTAGCGCTACAGCCAGCTCAGCTACAGTTGCGACAGCACCGGTTGTTACAGGAAGCGTGGTCCGCAGACCGGTAGTAACTTCGGGTGCGCGTGGTGGGGTGTATGTTTCTCTTGCGCCAAAACGACCGCGTCCCGCAGCGAATGGATTTAGTGGTCCGGACGGGTACATGACTCATGGGATCCGCGATAGCCCGCTTCATTCAGATGAAGGACGCAAGTTAGTTGCTGCTTACAGGTCACAAGGCGTGGCACCTGATAAGGCACTGAAGATATCCAGGGAGTTGATGGCTAGCGGCTCGACCTTGCCTAAGGCAGTCGATCTTGCAGCGGGAGAGTCGCTATTCAAGATTGTTCCTGAGGGTAATATGCCCGGTCCCTATTCAGCATTTTTTGCAACACAGGACGAACTAACTACAATGAAGGGGATGAGTTACGACCAGATCTCGGATCGTATCGGAATCCCTTTGGAAAGCCAGCAGACTCTGCGATTTGATGTAGTCGAGGTTAAAGCTACTAAAGCCGTTACCGTGTTTGAGTCTAAAATTGCCTCGACAACACAAAACGGCTACATTCAGCCTGGTGGGGGAATACAAACTCTCATCACTAATCGCAGTGCATTTACAAACCCTACCGTGATTGGAAAGTTGCCATGAGGTCCACTAAAAGAATACTTGTTAGGGTGGATGAGCAGACAGGAGACTACGCCGAAGTCGATAAAGTTCGATTGACGCGCGAAACGCGTGAATTAATGAAATTTATTCAAACAAATATTGATCAGAATAAAGACCAGTATGGTGTATGGACGTCGCTTGTTCCTTTGTGTCGGGCCGTGCTTGCTGAAACGATTTCGTTGCCTGTCCCTTTCTTCGAACTGCCTCTCAGGTATGAAAGCCGGGAAGGCCTCTTGGACGCGGACTTCGACGAACTATTCTGCGGGTTCACTTTGACGATATCAGGCACAGCGCGTGAGATTCTTGATGAAGTTGTTATCGATGGTGTCAGGTATATGTACGCAGATTTTGAAGAATAGACGTGATTTGATAAGCCATGCCACTGGGAGCTCGTGGCGGTGTGTATATCTCGCTTGCGCCCTAGAGCGCGCGTCCTTCAACCAACGGATTTCATCGTCCTAGCGAAGTTTATGAGGAGATCGTTATTGACGGTGCCAGGCATGCGTATGTCGATTTCGAAGAATGAACGCAGCATGGATGGGATGGTTATGCATGGCGCGGGCGCGAGGCCGGCAGTTCAAGCGCTCCGCGCCCGGCCCGCCGCGCCAGAAATCACTTCTGCTCGCTGAACTCAAACTCCACCAGCGTCTCATCCGGCCAGCTCGCATCATGCAGCGGCACCATATACGTCGTCCGGTCCTCCCTCACCGCGTCGGCCGGCGCGGTTTCGCTGCGTTCCCCCGCCACCATCCGATACCCGGCCAGCGCGCGCGGCGCCAGTTGCAAGACATGCACGCGCGCCGTCCGGCACGGCCCGCCGAACGCGCTGATGATGGTGCGCTTGGTGAATCCCATGTCCTTGCGGTCCACCGCCCAGCGCACCTCGCATTCGAGGCGCAGATCGCCCAGCCGGCGCGCGTTGGCCGGCACCTCGGGCGTGTGCACGGAAGGGCGCCAGCGGAAGCTGCCTTTCTTGCGGTTGAGGATGACTTCGGCTTCCTCGTCCAGCGCCGCCTGCTTGCGCGGCATGGCAAACGTGCCATCGGCCGCCAGCGGCACCGCCATATTGGTTTCGTTGCCGGCGATGCGGATGGTCACGCCCTCGATGCTGGCGTTCGGCGTGCTCGGGCGCAGCAGGAAGCGCAGGTCCGCTGCCGGCGCCAGCGTGTGCTTCGCATCGAAGGCGTCGAGCCCGGCAACGAACGCCCGGTAAGTCTTGAAATCCGGGTCGCGCAGGGCGTTGACCTGCACCGTCCCGACCTCCCTCGCCGCGTCGGCATCCTTGGCCGCCCCGGCTTCCTGGGCGGAAACGGCGCCGGCCGCCAGCAGCATGGCAATCAGTAATGGCAATGTCATCAAAGTCTATTCGTAACGTAAGCAATCGACCGGCAACAGGCGCGAGGCGCGCCGCGCCGGGTAGAAACCGAAGAACACACCCACCAGGCTGGAAAAGCCGCAGGCCACGATCACCGCCGACAGGCTGATGACGACATCGAACTTGCCGGTGGCCGTGATCGCCGCCGCCAGGCCCATGGCAATGGCAATGCCGAGCACGCCGCCGGCGAGGCAAATCACCACGGCTTCGGTCAGAAATTGCAGCAGCACATCGCGCGGCTTGGCGCCGATGGCCATGCGGATGCCGATCTCGCGCGTGCGCTCGGTCACCGACACCAGCATGATGTTCATGATGCCGATCCCGCCCACCACCAGCGAGATCGCGCCGATCAAGCCGAGCAGGGCGGCGATGCCGGCGCTGATCTTCCCGGCGGTCTCGGCAAACGAGGCCAGGTTGTCGATGCGGAAGTCGTCCGGCTCTTCGAACTTGATGTGATGGCGGTCGCGCAAGGTTTCATTGATGTCTTCGATGGCATCCTGCAAGTTGCCGTCCGACTTGCCCTGCGCCACGACGTAATGCACATTGTCGGGGAAGGGGTTGCGGATCAGGTGGGCGCGCGCGGCGGTGATCGGCACCAGCACCAGTTCCGACAAATCCGGCCCGTCGATCTGCTTGCCTTCGCCGTGCAGCACGCCAACGACCTGGAAGGCGACGTTTTCGATGCGAATATATTTGCCCAGCGGGTCCATTTTGTAGAAGAACTGGTCGGCCACCTTGTGTCCGATGATCACGCTGCGCGAGGCGGCGCGCACGTCGGCTTCGCTGAACACGCTGCCGAGCTCCATCTTCCAGTTGCGGATCTTGAACATCGCGGGTGTCACGCCGCTCACGCTGCTGGACGAGGTTTCGTTGCCGACTGCAAGCTTGAAGCCGCCTTGCAAGGCCGGTGCGGCGCCGGCCAGGCTCGGCAGGGTATTCAGGGCGGCCGCATCGGCCAGGGTCAACGCGGGAGCGGCGCCGGTGCGCATGCGCTGGGCCGCGGCGCGGTTGCCGCCCGGCGAAATGAACAGCATGTTGGTGCCCAGCGCTTCGAGTTCCTTGCCGATGAAGCGCTGCATGCTGTCGCCCAGGGCCAGCAGCAGCACCACCGAGGTGATCCCGATGATGATGCCGAGCATGGTCAGCGCGGTGCGCAGGCGGTTCGCGCTCATCGAACGGAACGCTTCGATCACGACCTGGAAGAAATTCATGCGCCGTCTCCATGCGCCAGCGCCTGCTGCTCGTGGCTTAGCGCCAGTTCGCGCAAGCCTTCGGCGGCCGGGCCGTCGTACAGCACGCGCCCGTCTTTCAGGCGCATCAGGCGCTTGCTGTAGGCGGCGATGTCGCTCTCGTGCGTGACCAGCAGGATCGTGATGCCGCGTTCGCTGTTGAGTTGCTGGAAGGAACGCATGATCTCGACACTGGTCTGCGTATCGAGGTTGCCGGTCGGCTCGTCGGCCAGGATCAGCGGCGGGTCGCCCACCAGGGCGCGGGCGATCGCCACCCGTTGCTGCTGGCCGCCGGACAATTGATTCGGCGTGCGCCTGGCGTAATCGGCCAGGCCCACCCGTTCCAGCTCGACCAGGGCCTTGGCATGGGCTTTCGCGCGCGACACCCCGGCGTAGATCAGCGGCAAGGCCACGTTTTCGGCCACGCTCATGCGCTTGATCAGGTTGAAGCTCTGGAACACGAAGCCGATGGTCCGGTTGCGCACGGTCGCCAGTTCGGCGCGCGACAGGGTGAGCGTGTCGATGCCGTTGAGCAGGTAGGTGCCGCCGGTGGCCTGGTCCAGGCAGCCGAAAATATTCATCAGGGTCGACTTGCCCGAGCCGGATTGCCCCATTACGGCGAGGAAGTCGCCGCGCGGCACCAACAGGTCGATGCCGAACAGCACTTGGGTTTCCATGCTGCCCGAAAAATAGCTTTTCGTGACCTGGCGGATATCGATCAGCGGCGTCGCTGTCCCTGGCGCCGGCATCAGAAGTCGCTCTTGGCGGCGGCGTTGGCGCGCGTAATGACCTTATCGCCCTTTGTCAGGCCGCCCGAGAGCACTTCGGTGTAGCGGAAGTTGGACAGGCCGATCTTGATGTCGACCGGCCTGGCTTCGTTCTTCTCGTCGAGCTTGTAGACCTTGAAGATGCGCGCCGTTTCGCTCTTGCTGCGGAAGGCGATGTCGTCTTCCTCGGCGGGCGGCGGCACCGCGACCGGGGTTTTGCCGCTGGCCTTTTGTTTTTTCTGTTCCTTTTCCACTTCCTCGTCGCTGAGGCGAAAGCGCAGGGCGGCGGTGGGAATGCGCAGCACGTTGGGACGGTTGCCGACCACCAGGCGCACCTGGGCCGTCATGCCCGGTTTGAGTAATTCTTCCTTGTTTTCGACGTCGAGCACGACGTTGTAGGTAACCACGTTCTGCACCACGTTCGCCGCCAGCCGGAACTGGCGCATGCTGGCCGCGAATTCGCGGTCGGGGTAGGCGTCGACGACGAAGTGGGCCGGCTGGCCATCTTTCAGCGCGCCCACGTCGGCTTCCGAGACGCTGGTGTCGATCTGCATCTTGGTCAGGTCCTTGGCGATCTGGAACAAATTCGGCGTCGTGAAGGAGGCCGCCACGGTCTGGCCCAGGTCGATGGTGCGCTTGATGACCACGCCGTCGATGGGGGCGCGGATCACGCTGTTGTCGAGGTCGGCCTGGGCGCGCGCCAGTTGCGCCTGCGACAGCTTGATATTGGCCTTGGCCACGTCGAGCTCGCGGCGCGCCTGGTCCAGGGTCAGGCTGGACACGTAATTTTGCGCCACTAGCTGTTCGTTGCGCTCGAAGTTCGCTTGCGCCAGGCGCATCGACGCTTCGGCCGAGGCCAGGCCCGCTTCGACCTGGCGGATCTGGGCGTTGAAGATGGTCGGGTCGAGTTTCAACAGCACCTGGCCCTTTTTCACGTGGTCGTTGAAGTCGGCCTTGAGCTCGACCACGGTGCCCGACACTTGCGAGCCGACATTGATCAGCGCGACCGGGTTGATGGTGCCGGTGGCCGTGACGGTCTGGGTGATGGTGCCGATGTCGACCAGCGCCGAGCGGTAGCGCGACTCCGGGATCACGGGCGTTTTGTTCGATTGCAGCCAGGCGGCACCGGCGACGCCGGCGACGATCACGGCGATCAGGATGGCTACGCGTTTCCGGGTGAATATGGACATGGGCTTCGACAAGGCTGGCGCGGCTGCGCGACGTTGTAGTGTCCGCCATTTATGCTAACTAAGCAACATGCATACGTGCAACTTTTTCGTGGACGGGGAAAATATCGATGATCTCGATCACGTTGCGCAGGCGCGTCATGAACAGGTCGAGCAGGTCGGGGTCGATGGCGCGCAGCTGGAGGAAGATGACGTCGTCGGCGGCGCTGCTGTCGAGTTCGAGCGCGGCCAGGTGCAGGCCGCCCCGACGGGCGATCGCCAGCACCGCTTCGAGGGTGTCCAGGGTGGCCGCCTTGGGGACGGAAAAGTGGAGGGGCAGGTGGCTATCGTTCATGCCTGAAAGGATATCCCGAGGGTGGCGGAATAGGCTTTCGAAGTGGGCGCTGGTTTCGATGTTGGCGGAAGAATCTTCTGCTAAAAATGTGGTATCGTGGAAATTATTCCTTGAAGGGGTGAAAAACCATGAATGCTGCCGCACTTGACGAGATTGACCGCAAAATCTTGCGCGAGCTGCGCCGCGACGGGCGGATCTCGAATACCCAGTTGGCCGAGCGCATCGGGCTGTCGGCCTCGCCGTGCTGGAACCGGGTGCGCCAGATGGAGGAGGCCGGGGTGATCGAGGGCTATACGGTGCTGCTGAACCAGCAGGCGCTGGGGGTGCCCGATACGGTGATGATCGAGGTGACCCTGGACCGGCATGACGACGATACCTTCGAACGCTTCGGGCAGGCGCTGGCCGACATGCCGGAGGTGCTGGAGGCGTATTTATTGACCGGGGAGTACGATTACCTGATCAAGGTGGCGGTGGCGGGGACGGCGGGGTATGAAGAGTTTTTACGGCGCAGGTTGTACAAACTGCCGGGCTTGCGGCACAGCAGGTCGACCTTTGTGTTGCGGGTGTTAAAGCGCAGTCATTCGCCGGAGCCGTAGAGCTCGTCGTTCCCGCGCAGGCGGGAACCCAAGTTCGTGCAGCAGCCACTGGCAGCTCAAAAAACTTGGGTTCCCGCCTGCGCGGGAACGACGGAGTCAGCGGCGGGAGCGACGGAGTCAGCGGCGGGAACGACGGAGTCAGCGGCGGGAACGACGGAGTCAGCGGCGGGAACGACGAGATCTTGATGCCTACACCGCACTAAACCTCACCACCCGATTCCGTCCGGCGCCTTTGGCCATGTACAGCGCCCGGTCGGCTTCGCCCAGCAACACGGCAATATCGCTCGGATGCGCCAGCGCGTGCGTCGCCAGGCCGATACTGACCGTCACATACCCGGTCGGCTCGGACTTGATATGCGGAATCCCCAAGTCGGCAATGCGCTCACGCATCTTCTCGGCCAGCACCTGGCTGTGTTCGGGCGTCATCTCGGGCAAGATCACAGCAAACTCTTCCCCGCCATACCGCGCGATCAGGTCCGCCGGGCGTTGCAGCATGGCCGCCAGCGCGTGCGCCACCTTGATCAAGGTGTCATCCCCCTGCTGGTGGCCGTAATGGTCGTTGTAGGGCTTGAACGAATCGATATCGATCATCAACAAGGACAGCGGCGTGCCCGAACGCTTGGCGCGGCGCATTTCCTTTTCCATTGCCACATCGAAATGGCGGCGGTTGGCAATCCCGGTCAAGCCATCCGAAAAGGTTTGCGAGCGCAACTCGAGCGCCTGGTCGCGCAGCAAGCGTTCGCGGTGAACCGCCACGCTCACATCGGTAATCTGGATCAGGCAATGGCGCGCCAGCCCCGGCACGTCGAGCGGCGTGACGGCCACCGCTTGCTGCATGCGCTCGCCCGTGGCGCGCGCGGCGGCATTGAGGTACAGGCCGAATGGCGCCTTGTGCAAGGTCTGCGACAACACCGATGGAAAATTGTCGCGCAAGGCCTGGCGTACCGCGCTGTCGATGCGCTTGCCGTTGAGCTCGGGGAACAGCAGGAAAAAATCCTGCCCCACCACGCTGTCGGCCGGCAAGTCGGAATACTGGCTCATCCAGCGGTTCCACACCACCACCCGGCCCGCGTGGTCGAGCACGATGGTGCCGAGATTGATCGCGCCCAGCACGCTTTTGAGCATGCCCTGGCCGGGTGCCGCGGCGTGGGCCATGTCAGGCCGGACCCATGATCTTGGCAAGGTAGCGGTCGACCTGGTCTTGCAGGTCTTGCAGCGCGGTCAGGTCGAGGATGAAGGCCACATAGCCGTGGATCTGGTGTTTTTCGAGGATGAAGTCGATATGCAGCATCAGCACCACGGTGTCGCCCTGGCCGCCGGTGGCGCTCAGGATCTCTTCGCTGGTGCCGACGTGGTACTCGGGCAGGGAGCCGCTCAGTTCCTGCGCGAAAATATTGGCCAGGGTACCGACGCAGGAATTGAGGATGATATTGCCGATTTCGCTCAGCGCTTCCTGCTCCATCTCCGTCAATTCCTTCAGCGGCACCGACTCGCCCACCATCAGGCGCACGATGTCGAGGCTCTTGTCCTCGGGGAACATGAGGATCGCTTCGGTCTTGAACGCGCCTTCGTAATGCTGGCTCACGCCGCAGACACGGGCGCTTTCCTTGTTGCCAAGCATCTCAGCGGCTTCCGCACGGTTCAGGAAGCTGATCGACGGCACCGACATCGTCACTTCTTCATTGACGATCTCGCTCATCGACTTGGCCGCGTGGCCGACGCCGATGTTGAAGATTTCGACCAGCGCATCGTGCTGCAGCTCGCTGAGATTGAACATGTTCACTCCAGGGCACCGATCAGGGCATGGATGCGCGCTTCGGTGATGGGCTTTTCCAGGAAACCGATGCCCAGTTCATTGGCGCGGTTGCGGGTGGCGTTCTGGACGTTAGCGGTACACAGGGAAATATGGGCGTCCGGGCAGGCCGCGCGCAGGTGCTCGGCGGCGGCCAGGCCGCCCATGCCGGGCATGTTGACGTCGATCAGGATCAGCACGGGCACGAGCGTCTTGACCTTCTCGATGCCTTCTTCGCCGGTGCCGGCCTCTTCCACCTGCCAGCCGGGCTGCTTGCTGAGGATGAATTGGCGGGCCATCAGCCGCGATACCCGACTGTCATCGATGACGAGGACCGTTTTCGTTTCGTTCATGTCACTTTCCCAGAGAATCTATGCATCGAGGCATTTTCGCATAGTTTCCCACGCCGTATAGGTAAAACGGGGCAGCCGTGCCACCGACGGGGTGACGTTCATGCGACATGGCAACAAAAAGGGGCAGGAAAGGTGTATTGGCGGGGTGTGATCCGTTAAAATAAGGGCATTCTTCCATTTTCTCCCCTAATTTTTGACATGACTCAAGACGAATTGAAACAAGCCGTGGCGCGCGCCGCGATTGCCTACGTGGTTGACGGCGCCATCATCGGCGTCGGCACGGGCTCCACCGCCAATTTCTTCATCGATGAGCTGGCCACCATCAAGGACCGCATCAAGGGGACCGTGGCCTCGTCCGAAGCGACCGCGGCGCGCCTGCGCGGGCACGGCATTGCCGTGTACGACCTGAACGACGTGACCGAGATTGCCGTCTACATCGACGGCGCCGACGAAATCACCGCCAGCGGCGCCATGATCAAGGGCGGCGGGGCGGCCCTGACGCGCGAGAAAATCGTCGCCTCCGTCTCGCGCCAGTTCGTCTGCATCGCCGACGGCTCCAAGCTGGTGCAGACCATGGGCGCCTTTGCGCTGCCGGTCGAAGTGCTGCCGATGGCGCGCGCGGCCGTGATGCGGCGCCTGGCGGCCCTGGGCGGCCAGCCGCGCCTGCGCCTCAAGGCGGGCAGCGAGCAAGCGTTCATCACCGATAACGGCGGCGAGATTATCGACGTGGCGGGGCTGTCGATCACCGCTCCGCTGGCGCTGGAGCAAGAAATCAACCAGATCGTCGGCGTGATCGCCGTCGGCCTGTTTGCCCAGCGCGGGGCCGATGTGTGCCTGCTGGGAACAAGCGAAGGCGTCAAGACGCTGACGTTTTAATCGGTACACGACATCGATGCGACAAGACATCGATCAAACATGCATTTAAAGAAGTTCAACGATGGGGATAACATGAAGCGATTGCTTTTGGCGGTGACGTGTGTGGCGGTGGTGCTGGGTGGCTGTTCGTCGGCCGGGAAGAAAAAAGTCGCGGTGCGGCAAGCGCCGGTAAAAGTAGTTGCCGTGCAAGCGCCGGCGCTCGACGCCAAGGGCCAGCCGATCGCGCATGTCGCGTTCCGTCCGGGCATTTCATCGGTTACGGTGGAAAATATGGCCAAGAAACAAGGTTGCACGGGCGGCGTCGGTGCCGGCCTGATGACGCCGCCGGGTCCGGTCGAGGTGTACCGCATGGTGTGCGATAACCGCACGATTTACCAGGCCAAGTGCGAATTGCGTCAGTGTAGAGCGATTTAAACGCGGGGGGTAAACACCGGTGCCAGGTCTGACATTCGGACACGGGCTCATCCGCAAGGCGGATGAGCCCGTGTCCGAATGTCAGACCTGGCACCGGTTGGGGTGTCAGTCAGCCGGTGGCACGTAGCCTTGGGCTGCGTCGGCGCCGTCGCCGAAGAAGTGTTTTTCCATCTGCGTGGCCAGGTATTTGCGCGCGCGCTGGTCGGCCAGGTTCAGGCGGTTTTCATTGACCAGCATGGTCTGGTGCTTGAGCCAGGCGGCCCAGGCTTCTTTCGAGACCGTTTCCCAGATTTTCTTGCCCAGCTCACCCGGGTAAGGTGGAAAGTCGAGTCCTTCGGCTTCCTTGTTCAATTTGACGCAATGGACGGTGCGGGCCATGTGTACTCCTCAAGCGGATATGTGTAAAGGCGTGATTATAGAGACTTAATCAGCACTTGGGATTTGCGCTGCCAGTTATACATATGCTGGCGGTCCTTGGGCAGCGCATCAACCGTGGCCGGCTTGAAGCCGCGCTTCTGGAACCAGTGCGAGGTGCGCGTGGTGAGCACGAACAGTTGTTTCAGGCCGGCCGCGCGGGCGCGGTTTTCCACGTGCTTGAGAATGCGCTCGCCGTCGCCCTGGGTTTGCACGTCCGGGTTGACCGTCAGGCAGGCCATCTCGCCCATTTTCGATTCCGGGAACGGGTACAGGGCGGCGCAGCCGAAGATCACGCCATCGTGCTCGATGACCGAGAACTGGTCGATTTCGCGTTCGATCAGTTCGCGCCCGCGCTTGACCAGGGTGCCGTCCGCTTCCAGGGGCTCGATCAGCTTGATGATGCCGCCCACGTCTTCGATGGTGGCGCGGCGCAGGCTTTCCAGGTTCTCGTGACTGATCATGGTGCCCACGCCATCGTGGGTGAACAGTTCGAGCAGGGCCGAGCCGTCCATCTCGAACGGCACGATGTGGGCGCGCGGCACGCCGCTGTTGCAGGCCTTGATGGCGTGCTGCAGGTAGAACGCGGCGTCGGCCGGCAAAAAGCCCGCCTGCAGCACGGCTTCGGCCTGGTGCGACGACAGTTCGCGGATTTCGGCGCCGCCTTCATCTAACATCATCGGCGTTTCGGTGATGAACACCAGTTTGTCGGCGTGCAGGGCGATCGCGGCCGACACGGCCACGTCTTCCATGGTCAGGTTGAACGCTTCGCCGGTCGGCGAAAAACCCAGCGGCGAGAGCAGCACCGGGCTGTCGGTGGCCAGGATCGCGTGGATGGTCTCGGCGGCGATCTTGCGCGGCATGCCGGTCAGTTCGAGGTCGACGCCGTCGATCACGCCAAGCGGGCGCGCCGTGACGAAGTTACCTGAGATGATGCGGATCGCGGCGTGCGCCATCGGCGTGTTGGGCAAACCCTGGCTGAAGGCGGCTTCGATATCGAGCCGCAGTTCGCCGGCCGCTTCTTTGGCGCATTCGAGGGCGGCGGTGTCGGTGATGCGGATGCCGTTGTGAAAACGGCCTTCCACGTTCCTCAGCGCGAGCTGCTCGGCGACCTGGGGACGCGAGCCGTGCACGATCACCACCCGGATATCGAGGGCGACCAGCAGCGACAGGTCCTGGGCCAGCACCGGCAGCGCGCCAGCGGTGACGAGTTCACCTGGAAAGGCGACCACGAAGGTCTTGCCACGGAACGCGTGGATGTACGGCGCGACTGAGCGCAGCCATTGGACGAATTGGTTAGGGGTTTCCATTTGGCGCATTATAATTCGCTGCGCGACTTGCGCGCTAAATTCATGTAAAAACAATGTCAGAACAGAGTAACAAGCCTTCCACACCGCCGTCGCCATCCGTCGCCACGCCCCGCAATGCCAGTGAGGCGGGTCCATCCGCCGCGCGTGCGGACCAACCGCGCACGCCGCGCCCGCCACGGGAAGGGCAGGCGGACGGCGTTCGTGCCCCGCGCGAGGGGCAGCCGGCCGGTGAACGACCGGCGCGCGCGCCACGTCCGCCGCGCGAAGGTCAGCCAGCCGCTGAACGCCCGGCGCGTACGCCGCGTCCACCACGGGACGGCCAGCCAGCCGGCGTTCGTGCCCCGGGTGAACGTGCGCCGCGTGAGGGGCAGCCAGCCGGCGAACGTCCGGCGCGCTCTCCCCGTCCCCCGCGCGAAGGCCAGCCAGCCGGCGTTCGTGCCCCGGGCGAACGTGCCCCGGGCGAACGTGCCCCGGGTGAACGTGCGCCGCGTGAGGGGCAGCCAGCCGGCGAACGTCCGGCGCGCGCTCCCCGTCCCCCGCGCGAAGGCGAGCCAGCCGGCGAACGTGCCCCGGGCGTTCGTGCCCCGGGCGAACGTGCCCCGGGCGTTCGTGCCCCGGGCGAACGTCCCGCACGCGCGCCGCGCGAAGTATTCCGCACGCCGCTGCCGCCGATTACCTTTCCCGAGGATTTGCCGGTCTCCGGACGCCGCCAGGATATCGCCAAGGCGCTGCTGGAAAACCAGGTCATCATCGTTTCCGGCGAAACCGGCTCCGGCAAGACTACCCAGCTGCCCAAGATTTGCCTGGAGCTGGGACGCGGCCAGAAAGGCCTGATCGGCCACACCCAGCCGCGCCGGATCGCCGCCTCGTCCACCGCCAAGCGCATCGCGCAGGAACTGGGCACGCCGCTGGGCGTGCACGTGGGCTTCAAGGTGCGCTTTACCGACACCCTGCAACCGGGCGCCTCGGTCAAGCTGATGACGGACGGGATCCTGCTGGCCGAAACCCAGACCGATCCGCTGCTCAAAAACTACGACACCATCATCATCGATGAAGCGCACGAGCGCAGCCTGAACATCGATTTCCTGCTCGGTTACCTGAAGCAGTTGCTGCCGCGCCGTCCGGACCTGAAAGTGATCATCACGTCGGCCACCATCGACGCCGACCGCTTCGCGCGCCACTTCGCCAACGGCGACAAGCTCGCGCCGGTGATCGAGGTCTCGGGCCGCCTGTACAAGGTGGAGGTGCGCTATCGCCCGGTCGACCGCGATCTGGTGGCGACGCCGACGCCGCCCGCGGCGGGCAAGCCGATACCCAAGGCGCAGGCCGCGCGCGACAAGCGCGACCTGATGGATGCGGTGGTCGACGGCGTCGACGAATTGTGCCGCCTCGGTTCGGGCGACGTGCTGGTGTTCCTGCCGGGCGAGCGCGAAATCCGCGATTGCGCCGAGGCCCTGCGCAAGCACCATCCGCCGCACGTCGAGATCCTGCCGCTGTTCGCCCGCCTGTCGGTCGAAGAGCAGGAGAAGGTCTTCAAGATCACCAATGCGCGCCGCATCGTGTTGGCCACCAACGTGGCCGAAACGTCGCTGACGGTGCCGGGCATCCGCTACGTGGTCGACGCGGGCCTGGCGCGCGTGAAGCGCTACAGCTTCCGCAACAAGGTCGAGCAGTTGCAGGTCGAGCCGATCGCGCAGTCGGCCGCCAACCAGCGCGCCGGCCGCTGCGGCCGCGTGGCCGACGGCGTCTGCATTCGCCTGTACGAAGAAAACGATTACCTGCAGCGGCCCAAGTTCACCGAGCCGGAAATTCTGCGCTCGTCGCTGGCGGCGGTCATCCTGCGCATGAAGTCCCTGCACCTGACCGATGTGGAGACGTTCCCGTTCATCGAGCCGCCGCAGGGCCGCGCCATCGCCGACGGTTACCAGCTGCTGCAGGAAGTTGGCGCGGTCGACGAGTCGAACGACCTGACCCCGTTGGGCCACAAGCTGGCCAAGCTGCCGCTCGATCCGAGGGTCGGGCGCATGATCCTGGCCGCGCTGGAAAACGCGTGCCTGACCGAGATGCTGATTATCGCTTCCGCGCTGTCGGTGCAGGACCCGCGCGACCGGCCGATGGAGCACCAGCAGGCGGCCGACGAGGCGCACAAGAAGTTCGCCGACGAGAAGTCCGAATTCCTCACGTATATCAAGATCTGGACGTGGTTCGAGGCGGCCATCGAGCACAAGAAAACCAACCGCCAGCTGATGGAAACCTGCCGCACCAATTTCCTGTCGCAGGTGCGCCTGCGCGAATGGCGCGACGTGCATTCGCAGTTGCTCACCATCGTCAAGGAGCAGGGCTGGCGCATGAACGAGCTGCCGGCCACGTACGAAAACCTGCATACGGCGCTGCTCACTGGCCTGTTGGGGAACATCGGCTTCAAGTCCGAGGACGAACCGGGCGCCGGCTACCTGGGTGCGCGCGGCATCAAGTATCACGTGTGGCCGGGTTCTTCGCTGCTCAAAAAACCGGGCAAGTGGATCATGGCGGCCGAACTGGTGGAGACCACGCGCCTGTACGCGCGCTGCGTGGCCAACATCGCGCCGGAGTGGATCGAGCGGGTGGGCAGCCACCTGCTGAAAAAATCCTGGGGCGAGCCGCGCTGGGAAAAGCGCGCCGCGCAGGTCACCGCATCCGAACGCGCGACCTTGCACGGGCTGGTGATCTACAGCCAGCGCCGTATCAACTACGGCCAGTTCAACCCGGCCGAAGCGCGCGAGATTTTTATCCGCGATGCGCTGGTGGCGGGCGACTACGACACACGCGCGCCGTTTTTCGCGCATAACCACAAGCTGGTGAAAGAGATCGAAAACCTCGAGCACAAGTCGCGCCGTCTCGACGTGCTGGTGGACGATCACCTGATCGCCGCCTTCTACGACAAGCTCATTCCGACGGATGTGGTCAACGGCGCCGGTTTCGAAAAGTGGCACAAGGACGCCACCTTCAAGGAACCGAAACTGCTGTTCCTGAACCGCGACGAGTTGATGCGGCACGAGGCGGCCGGCGTGACCACTGAGTTGTTCCCGAAGGCGATGTCGGTGACCGGCATCGAGATGCAACTGACCTACCACTTCGAGCCGGGCAGCCTGCGCGATGGGGTTACCCTGGCGGTGCCGCTGTTCGCGCTCAACCAGTTGCCGCGCGAGCGGGCCGACTGGCTGGTGCCGGGCATGCTGAAGGAAAAAGTGCATCTGCTTCTCAAATCGCTGCCGCAGAAGTTGCGCCGCCATTGCGTACCGCTGCCCGATTTCGCGGCGCGCTTTTGCGAGCGCGTGCACGAGGCGGGCAAGTTCGGGCGTGGTGACCTGATCGACGCGATCATCGCGGACATCCGTTCGCAAACGAGCCTGATGGTGATGAGCACCGACTTCAAGCCCGAAACCTTGCCGGCGCATCACTTCATGAACTTCAAGGTGATCGACGAGCACGGACGCCAGCTCGACATGGGACGCAACCTGGCCACCCTGCAGGCCGAATTCGGCGGGCAGGCGCGCCAGAGCTTCCAGAAGCTGGCGGAAGTGTCGATTCCGGCCGCGCCGGGCAAGGTGCAGGCGACGGCGACGAGCTCGGCATCGTCAGCATCATCGGCGGCGTCATCGAAGAGCGCGGACCCGGGCACGCAGCCGAACGCGCCCAAGGTCAGCCAGCATACCGGCCTGACCTCGTGGACCTTCGGCGAACTGCCGGAGCTGCTCGAAATCGTGCAGGGCAAGCTGACCCTGATCGGCTTTCCGGCCCTGGTCGACAAGCAGACCCACTGCGACCTGGAAGTGTTCGACGACCCGACCGTGGCCACGGCCACCCACCGCGTGGGCCTGCGTCGCCTGTTTGCGCTGCAGTTCAAGGAGCAGATCAAGTTCATCGAGAAGAATATTCCCGGATTGCAGCAGATGGGCATGCAGTTCATGGCCATGGGTTCGCAGGAAGAGTTGCGCGACCAGATCATCCAGAAGGCGATCGATATCGCCTGCCTGCAAGATCCGCTGCCGACCGACGCGGCCTCGTTCAACAAGCGCAAGGATGAAGGTAAATCGCGCCTGACCTTGCTGGTGAACGAGATTGCACGGCTGGTGTCGCAGGTGCTGACCGAGTTCCATGGCTTGCCCAAGAAGCTGCAGGGCGTGCAGGCGCAGGCCGCGGCCGACATGCAGTCGCAGTTGCAGGGGCTGGTGCACAAGCGCTTCCTGATCGACAACGATTACACGCAGCTGGCGCATTTTCCGCGCTACCTGAAGGCGATCAATGTGCGGCTGGAGAAGCTGCGCGCCGATCCCGCGCGCGACGCCAAGCTGATGGCCGAGTGGACCCAGTCCGCCAGCCACTTCATGCGCGCCGCACGCGACCGCTTGGCGGGGAAGAACACCGATCCGAAGATGGTGGAATTCCGCTGGATGCTCGAAGAACTGCGCGTGTCGCTGTATGCCCAGGAATTGCGCACGCCAATGCCGGTCTCGGCCAAGCGCCTGCAGAAGGTGTGGGAGTCGATGCAGCGCTGATGCCGCTAACTTAAGCTCCGTCATTCCCGCCTGCGCGCTAACCTAGGCCACATTTTTGAAATTCGCTTTTAAATCAAGCACTTAGTATGCAGTTGCATTGTTGAAAGCTGCTGTAAGTGTTTGATTTTATTGAATGTTTCAAATATGTGGGCATTGTGTAGCGCCTGCGCGGGAATGACGGAGTGTGGTTTTTGGGCGGATGCTTAACTCAGCGCAGTGCCGCCACTCATGCCGCTGCTGCCCATGCCGCCAGTCGCTGCGCCGCTGCCGCCCATGCCCGCTTGCGCCCCCGCACCCATGCCGCCGCTGGCGTCGGTGCCGTAGAACCCGTGCACCTGGTTGGCCCAGCCGATGTCGCTCATGTCCGGCCAGGCGTCCGGGTCGAAGCCGGGGGCGTTTTTCAGGCGCTCTTTTTCCACATTGAGTACGAAACGCTTGTTGACCGTATCGAGGTGCAGTGCCTGCCACGGCACCGCGAACAGTTTTTCGCCCAGTCCCAGCATGCCGCCGAAGGCCAGCACCGCGTAGGCGACTTGCCCGCTGCGCATGTCGAGCATGATTTCCTTGATTTCGCCCAGGTCGTCCTGCTGGGAATTGACCACGTTGTCGCCGATCAGGGTGTCGGCGCCCATCAGGGCCGGGCCGGGGCCGGCGCTGCCTTTGTACATGCCGTATTTGTCGCGCTCTGTGTAGTTCATGTCGTTCTCCTGGGGTTGTTGGGTGTGCGGACCGCGCCGATTGCGGACCTTATGCAAACAGACTAGGTTTTCGCGCAAGCCGTTCTTTGATCTGGCTCAATGGTGCCCGGGCGCGCGCCACGTCCGCCAATGTTGCTTTTTTGTTCATCGGGCCGGCTAAGCGGCGCAACGCACGGAGCGGTGCCGCGCGCGCACGCTATGCTGGTTGAAAGGAGACTTTCGCCATGGATCTCAACGCACGCTGCACCCCCGCCGGCCCGCCCGGCCAGCCGATTCCCACGCCTTCGCTCGGCGCGTTCCTGTGGGCCCGCCTGCACCGGCGCGTGATGGTGCGCTTGCGATGGTAAAGTCGAGCGCCCCCTTGCTGCGCAGCTTGATGCGCGTGGGCAAAAAGCAGCAACGTTCGGCGGCACGCCTGCTCACGGCCTTGTTTGCGCCGCCCAAGCCGGCGCCCAAGGTGCGCGCCAAGCCCAAGCCAAAACCGGCGGCCACGGCCACGCCCAAGCCGGCGCCGAAACCCCGAAGCGCTTGCGCACCCAAACCCAAGCCGGCAGCGCGCGCCGCACCGGCAAGCCTGGCCAAGGATGCGCCGGCGCCTGGCAAATGGCTCACCGCGCGCTACGCCGGCCAGGCCGGGCACGTGTTGCGACAGATGAGTTACTGGCTGTATCTGCCCGATGGCGCGGCGCCGCCCTCGGGCTGGCCGCTGATCGTCATGCTGCACGGCTGCGAGCAAAGCGCCACCCAGTTCGCCCAGGGCACGCGCATGAACCAGACGGCGCAGAAGGCCGGCTATGCCGTGCTGTATCCGCAGCAATCACTGGGCGCCCATCCACATCGTTGCTGGAAGTGGTACGACCGCGCCACCCAGCAGGGCGGCGGCGATGTGCCGGTGATTGTGGGCATGATCAGCCAGGTGCTGGCCGCCTACGGCCTCGACCGCTCGCGGGTGTTTATCGGCGGTATGTCGGCCGGGGCGGGCATGGCCAACATCGTCGCGCTCAATCATCCGGAACTGTTTGCCGGGCTGGGGCTGCATTCGGGGCCGCTGTACGGAGCGGGGCACAGCACGGTCGGGGCGCTTGGGGTTATGCAACATGGCAACGGCGCGCGGGTCGACAGCGCGATTGCCGAGGTGCTCGAACGGCGTCCGGGGTTTCCGTCGATGCCGACCATCCTGATCCAGGGCGAGGACGATCGCGTGGTGCGTCTGGTCAACCAGGCGCACTTGCGGCGCCAGGCGATGCTGGTCAATGACTTGCCGCCGGCCACGCCGGTGCGGGTGGCGCAGAAGGCCGGGGGGCGCAGTGGCTTGCCGTACCAGCTGCATGACGTGTACCGGGGCCGCAAGCTGATCCTGCGGGTGGCCCAGATCGCCCAGCTGCAACATGCCTGGAGCGGGGGCGACGCGCGCCTGTCGTTCAACTCGGCGGCGGGGCCGGACGCGAGCAAGATGCTGGTCGATTTCTTCGGAAAACACCGGCGTTGACGCTGGTTTCTTTCTGGGCAATGATGCGCACAAGTCATTCATGCGCCCAGGAGCTTGCATGTTGTTCGATAAGAAAAAGTTGGAAAGACATTTGCCAAGGCTTCATGGTGCGCGACTGTACCATTGGCTTTGCCGATGGACGCATCGGCCTGATGCTGGTGGAAATGTCGGACGAGCTGCTTCGGCGTCTGCACGATGCTCGCGTCGACCATCTGACCGCCACGCGCAACTACAGAGATGCATCAATTCAACCAAGCCGGCCATAAAACTACACCTTGGGGCCTTGCCCCAAACCCCACTAAGCGCTTGGTCGTCAGGGGGCAGGATTAAAAACCATATCCTGCCCCGTGACGACCAGTTTTCTTATTCATTCGGCATCAGGCAATCGCTACGGTGAACATACTCACCCGTTCGTTTTTGAAGATAAATCTGTTAACATACGCTGCGGTTTCCGTTTTTCCTTGACACTGCAACGTCTCTTGCAGTTTTATATCAATAAAAATATAAAATTAATCAATGCAATAATAAAAATAATTATTATATTGTTTTATTAATACTTTCTTCAAATTGGCTCTTGAAATCGGGTATCATGCGCTGTAGCCGTTCAAGGTCATCATACATCTCGCATTGTTGGTCTTCATCTTCAATTGTTTTGACCACTGCAGTCAGGTGCTTCATATGTTCTTCTAAAGCAGTAAGCACTACTCGCCATTCTCCTACCGTTGCTTTAATACTCGTTAGATCAGCCATTTTTAATCTCCAATGGATTAAGTTTTACAGATTTATTTGGATCGATTCCGAATTCTTCAAGAAGGCCAATATACTTCAGAAATGGCATATCTCGCTCAGGCGCCAACATAAAATGACCTTTATGATTCGGGCGCATATCCTTGACTACACGAATGCCGTCCGGCAGTATTGCGTTCTTCTTAATTTTCCATATATTTTTACCCTTTTCTTTCATGAGCGGCGTTATGCTATCAAAAGCAGAGAAGCCGTTTCCATTAGCACGTATTACAAGGATTCCATTCACTTCCACAACTAAACAATCCTTTAAACCTCGCGTCTCAGAAAAAGATGGCGACTCAGAATTTCCCATTCTAAACAAATTTAGGTGGAGGGATGCGAGATCCATGATGAATAAGTTTTCAAGAGTTACCAATTTTTTTCTCCAAAATTAACACAGGAAAAAATATAGTAAAAACTTAACTGCAAAAGGTCATGCGAAATAGCAGGCACTGAACCAATAAATCATTCAGTAAGTAGGCTGGAACGGCAATCAAGCAAAGCCCCAGGGTAGTCAATCATAGAAACCCCGTTTGAGCAGTATTAAAACTGTGAATTCTCAAAGCGGAAAGCTTAATAAATTTCCGATTGGCGTTATGTTATTAGCCTGACAGTAAAGACCTAAGTTTGAAATTTAATAAATTTGTTTTCAGGATATGTTTTTGATGGAACCGTGTGGTAGCATGATAAACAGCTAAGTTAAAAAAACCACAAGGTTTGTATACAAAGATTTTAATGCGTTATCATCTATTATTATGAGTAAGTTAGCACATTTCAAAGATAATCATGCAGTGAAAGAGTGTTCATAAAGTAAATATAATTGAAAGCCAGGAAATTGCTCTTTTTGTTGATTTTTTAACATTATCTGAAAATTTACCATGTTTTTTCGGTTCTGTCGCGTTGGCGAACTTCGGCGTGGCAATCATGTAAACTGCGGCGCCCGAACCCACGACGAATCGACATGCTTAACTTCAAAGCACTTCGTTATACATAAGGGCACCTCGAATTACCGGCAAATTTCGCGTGACCGCCGGTCGCGATGCCGGCAGTTGCTTTTTTTGATGTCAGGCCGAGCTGCTTCCCGCCCGTTTCATGGGCGCTGAACCTCGTTTTGTGCAGTCCGGACGGACTGCGGGCGTCAGAACGCCTCGACCCTGGCCTCCTTCAAGTGGGGGCGGGCATGGCCAATATCGTGGCGCTCAACCATCCCGAGCTGTTCGCCGGGCTGGGCCTGCATTCGGGGCCGCTGTACGGAGCCGGGCCCAGCACGGTCGGCGCACTGGGCGTCATGCAGCACCGTAACGGCGCCCGGGTCGACAGCTCGATTGCCGAGGTGCTCGAGCGGCGTCCGGGGTTTCCGTCGCTGCCGACCATCCTGATCCAGGGTGACGATGACCGGGTGGTGCGTCCGGTCAACCAAGTGCATCTGCGGCGCCAGGCGATGCTGGTCAATGATTTGCCGGCGGCCACGCCGGTGCGGGTGGCGCACAAGGCCGCTGGACGAGGCGGCTTGCCGTATCAGCTGCACGACGTGTACCGGGGCCGCACATTGATACTACGGGTGGCCCAGATCGCCCAGTTGCAGCATGCCTGGAGCGGGGGCGACGCGCGCCTGTCGTTCAACTCGGCGGCGGGGCCGGATGCGAGCAAGATGCTGGTCGATTTTTTCGGAAAACACCGGCGTTGACGCTGGTTTCTTTCTGGGCAATGATGCACACAAGTCATCCATGCGCCCAGGAGCTTGCATGTTGTTCGATAAGAAAAGTTGGAAAGACATTTGCCAGGGCTTCATGGTGCGCGACTGCACCATTGGCTTTGCCGATGGACGCATCGGCCTGATGCTGGTGGAAATGTCGGACGGGCGCGACGTCGGCTGGCGAACACGTTTCGTGAGCGTGCGCATGGATGCGCCGATGAGCGAGCGTTTTTTCGTTCTTGAAACCAGCGATTTGTCCTTTGCCAGCCTGGCGTCGGCCTGGGCGCCATCGCAGGAGGAATTCCTGGTGGTCGACCTGGCCCGCCAGGTCTGGGCGTACAAGCCGAAAACCTATCGCGATTTTGAAGAGGCGATTGCTTTCGATGGCCGTGGCTACGGTTATGCTGCGGCCGGTAAGGTGGGGTCGGCAATCAATAAACTGGTGCGGGTGCACAGTAAATTGTATGCGCTCGGAAGCCCGCTGCGCATCTTTGAACGCCTTCCCCGGCAAACCTGGACGGAGCACGCCGGCATCCCCATTCCCTCCGAATTAAAGAGCAGGAGCGATAAGCTTATCACCAAGGCCATTGGCAATAGCGGATTCAATGATCTGAGCGGCTTTTCCGAGAATGACTTGTATGTCGTCGGCGACGCGGGGGCGGTATGGCATTTCAACGGGACCGCGTGGGAGAAATTGCCGTTCCCCTCGGACCGGAAGCTGTACACAGTCACCTGCGGTGGCGACGACTGCGTGTATATCACCGATATCACGGGCACGGTATGGGAAGGGCGCAATGGCGCCTGGGAATTGATCGAGCAAGGCCATCAAACCCTTCCGTACGCCGATGCGGCCTGGTTCCAGGGCACGCTGTGGTGCGCCAACGATGACGGCATGCGCGCCCTTGAAAATAATCGGATGGTGGCTGCGCATCTATTGGGAAAACATGCGGTTCCCGATGCGGTGGCGCGCATCAGCCACTGTATCGATGTCTCGCCGGATGGCCAGAAAATGCTCGTGTGCGGCGGGCAGGGCGCCGCCTTGCATGATAGCGTTGCGTGGCAATTGCTCTTTTCCGGCGACCAGTGAGCTCCCTTTCTCGGCTCCGCTCTGGGCAGGGAAGGAATATGATTCAAAGTAATCTTTGAGCGATTTCAAGATGACACTGCGCGCGGTGCGCCAGGATCGGCTGGATAGGGCACTGCGGCCCTTCCATCCTCATCCGCCACGAGTGACATCGATGCCCTCTCTTTCTTCCCATGAAGCTATTTCAGCGCTCACTTACCCACAGCCGGTCTGGCGGTATCTGCTGCTGTTTCAATCCTGGTCGCAACTGGGATCATGGTTGATCATCGTGCTGGCGAGTACCTTGCCGCTGCACGCGTTCCTGATGGGGCAGGAAGGGGCGCCGCCACTTGCCGGGCTTCTGTGCGGCACGGCGTTGGGATCGCTGGTGTCGGTATGCATGGTCCTGCCGGTGCAGTTTTCCGTGGCGCCCGTTGGCGCGGCAAGCATGCGCAATCTGCTCGATACGCTTGAACGTTTGGGATAGGTGCAAAACCAGCTCACTGGTACCAGCATTGTTTACCGCCAAAAACTGCCGCGTATCTTGCGCTGGAACGAGGGCGCCGTAATGATCGCACAGCTTCACGGCACGATCTTGGTCAGCGGCCCGCGCTTTATTGTCGGATGGCTGCGCAAGGACTTGGTGAAGGCCGCGCCCACATGCGTTATTGAAAATGTTTCTAGTTAAAGCTCTGACCCCGGTTGTAGGAAATTGCTGCAGTTTTGCGTCGGAATGTCAGTCTTCCATAGGGTGAGGGGGAGAGGCTGCGCACGATAGACCTTGCCAAATTGGCAGCCAGCGAGTACTGTATAAACATACAGTACTTTGTTGATTCCATCATGAACTCCCCAGATCTTCTTGCCGCGCCCGAGACTTTGCATCCCGCCTTGTGGCGCGCTTCCCAGCTGGCCCACGCGGGTACGCGCTGCGTCGACAGCGGCCATCCCACGCTCTCGCCCCAGTTGCCCGGCGGCGGCTGGCCCAGCGGCTGCCTGGTCGAGTTGCTGCTGCAACAAAGTGGCATCGGCGAATTGCGCCTGCTGCGCCCGGCCCTGGCCAAGGTGGCCGAACGCCGCATCGTGCTGCTGCAGCCGCCCCATCCACCGCAGGCGCTGGCGCTGGCCGCGCTCGGCTTGTCTCCCTCCCAGCTGATCTGGGTGCGCAGCGCGCGCAATGCCGATGCCTTGTGGGCGGCCGAACAGGTGTTGCGCAGCGGTAGTTGTGGCGCGCTGCTGTTCTGGGCCAGCCATGCACGGCCCGAGTCCCTGCGCCGCCTGCATCTGGCGGCGCAAGGCGGCGAAGCCCTGTTCTTCCTGCTGCGCCCGCTCGCGGCGGCCCAGGATGCCTCGCCCGCGCCGCTGCGCCTGAGCTTGCGTCCGGCCCTCGGCGGGCTCGACATCGGTTTCGTCAAACGCCGGGGGCCGCAGCGCGACGCGCCCCTGTTTCTTCCCCTGACTCCTTGTTTACTTCAACGCCATGCGACTCTGGATCGGCCTCTACTTGCCCCGGCTACCGCTCGACGTGTTCAGCCCGCACTGGTCGGCTGAGGCCGCCATCGTCGTACTCGAGAGCGAGCGCGTGCTGGCCGCGTCGGCGCTGGCGCTGGCGGGCGGGGTGCGCGCGGGCATGCGCCGCGGCGGCGTGCTCATGCTGCTGCCCGCCGCCCGCCTGCACGAGCGCGCGCCGGCGCGCGAGGCCGCCGCCCTGCAGGCGGTGGCCATGGCGCTGCTGCAGTACACGCCGCAGGTCACCCTGGCCGAAGAAGCGAGCTTGCTGATGGACGTGGGCGCCAGCCTGCGCCTGTTCGGCGGGGTGCGCGCACTGTGCCGGCGCATTCGCGCCAGCCTGCGCGCGCTCGGGTTCGTGGTTCAGCTGAGCTGCGCGCCGACCGCGCGCGGCGCCTGGCTGCTGGCGCGCGGCGGGGCCGGGCACGCGCTCGGCATGGCGTCACTCAAGCGCCGCCTCGACCGCCTGCCGGCTGCCTTGCCGCTGCCGGCGCGTCCGTTTGCCACCTGGTTCGACGGCATTGGCTGCGTGTCGCTGGGCCAGTTGCGGCGGCTGCCGCGTCCGGGCTTGCAGCGCCGTTGCGGCGCCGCCTTGCTGGCCGTGCTCGATGCGGCCTACGGCATGACGGCCGAGCTGTTCGACTGGATCGCCGCGCCCACCACTTTCCAGGCCCGGCTGGAATTGTTCGACCGGGTCGAACAGGCCGACGCCCTGCTGGCCGGCGCCCACAGCCTGCTGCTGCAAATGACGGGCTGGCTGTGCGCGCACCAACTGGCGGTGGGGCGCATCGTGCTGCTGCTCGAACACGAGCGCGGGCGGGTGGCGCGCGCGCCCACCGTGCTCGACATCATCCTGGCCGAGCCCACCTGGCGCGACGAGCATCTGGTGCGCCTGCTGCGCGAGCGCCTGGGCAGCCTGACGCTGGAGGCGCACGTGATCGGCCTGGTGCTCGAAGCGCCCGAGGTGCAGGCCATGGCCATGCCGAGCGAGTCGCTGTTTCCCGAGCCCGGCGGCAACGAGCAAGACCAGTGGCGCATGCTCGAACTGCTGGTGGCGCGCCTGGGTCCCGACAATGTGCTGCAGGCGGCCCCGCGCGCCGATTACCGGCCCGAGCTGGCCAACCGCTGGGTGCCGGTGCGGCGGGCGCGCGGCAAGGCGCAGCAGGCGCAGATGCAGTTGCCGCCGGACGTGCTCAGCTTGCCGCGCCCGGCCTGGTTGCTGGCCAAGCCGGTGGCGCTGCTGATGCGCGATCACCGGCCGTTTTACGGCTCGCCGCTGCGCATGGCGTCCACCCCCGAGCGGATCGAGGCCGGCTGGTGGAGCCAGGCGCAGACGCGCGATTACTTCATCGCACAGGGGCAGGACCATGCCCATTACTGGGTCTATCGCGAACGCATCGCCGGGGCCGATGGCGATAGCGCGCCGCGCTGGTTTCTGCATGGCTTGTTTGGTTAGGGAATCGGCAGCGGCTCCTGGTAGCGGCGCCCGGTAACGGCGCCCGGTAACGGCGTCCGGTAACGGCGCCCGGTAACGGCGTCCATCCCGGGTTAAGATGCTCGGATTCATTATTCACCAGGAGCAGGGATGCACAGCGAAAAACAAGAGTTTCCCGGCGCTGATGGCCACAAGCTGGCGGCCCGTCTCGATGCCCCCGACGGGCCGGCGCGCGCGTATGCGCTGTTTGCCCATTGTTTTACCTGTGGCAAAGACGTGTTCGCCGCCAGCCGCATCGCCCAGGCCCTGACCGAGCATGGCATCGCCGTGCTGCGCTTCGATTTCACGGGGTTGGGCGCGAGCGAAGGCGATTTTGCGAACACCAATTTTTCATCGAATGTGCAGGACCTGGTGGCCGCCGCCGCCTTCATGCGCACCTCGCTGAAGGCGCCCGAGATCCTGATCGGACACAGCCTGGGCGGGGCCGCCGTGCTGGCCGCCGCCGCCGGCATTGACGAGGTGCGCGCGGTCGTGACCGTGGGCGCGCCGAGCGATCCATCGCATGTCAACAACCTGTTCGGCGAGCAGCTCGGCGTGATCGAAGCCGAGGGCGAGGCGCTGGTGCAACTGGCCGGGCGGCCGTTCACCATCAAGCGCCAGTTTTTGCTCGATGCCGCCGAGCAGAACTTGAACGTCAGCACGGCCGCGCTCAAGCGCCCTTTGATGGTTATGCACTCGCCGCACGACCGCACCGTGGGGATCGATAATGCGCTGCATATTTTCCAGGCGGCCAAGCATCCGAAGAGTTTTGTGTCGCTCGATGATGCGGATCATTTGCTCACGCGCAGGGAAGATGCGGTGTGGGTGGCCGGCATGATTGCGGCATGGAGCGCGCGCTATGTGAGCGCTTGAGGAGGCGGAACGAGAAGGCGGTACGAGGAGGCAGGCTGCCGCTGTTAAAAAGCGGCAGTAAAACGTTGCTGCATGAAAGGAAGGACGCGGTTTATTCGTCGTCGAATTCTTCGGCCAGGTTCTTCCAGCCCTTGAGCTTGGCGAAGGCGCTGAATTCCTCGGGCGCTTCGAGCACGATCAGCTTGCGGTCTTGCAGGCCAGGGTCGCTGTGCGAAAAATTCGGCCCTACGTAGCCCAGCGCGCGCAGGCGGTCGATGATGTTGCCGACGAGGACTTTGTCCTTGTACAGCCCACCCTCGATCGGTGCGGCGAAGTCCACGTACACGTCAATAATCCCGTAACCCTCGTCGAAAATGCGGATCGCCTTGACGTCGTGGGAACGGCTGCTGCTGTCGCTGGCCTTGAACGGGCCGCTCAGCTGGATGTCGGTATCGGTAGTCATAAACGCAGCATAGCACCATCGGCGTGAACCGGTAGTGCGTCGCCGCGGATCGTCACGCGCCGCCGGCATCAGGCGTTGGCCTCAGCGCCGGTGGCGGGCCTTGCTCAGTGGCGCGGCTGCAGGATCGCGTCGAGCCGGTCCTTGCTGCCGGGAATGCGTTCCAGGCGCGGATAGCGCAAGCCGCCATGGTAATCGAGCGCCACCGTGCGGAAATTGCCGCCTTTGCGCACCAGCAGTTCGATCGGCGCCTTGCCGTCGCGCGCCGCCTTCACGGCCGCTTTCAGCACCTCGGGTTTGTAGGCGCGGTTGTGGACGGCCACGATGCTGCTGTTGCCCGACAAGCCGGCGCGAAAGCCAATGCCATCCCATTCGATCGCCTCGATCGCGCCATCGTTCTTGACGGAAAAACCAAGCGAATAACTGAAGTCGCTCATCTTGTTGCGCTCTTCCTGGCCTTTGATCACCTCGGTCGGCGTGTCCGTGTAGACCAGCTTCCAGCCGGCGCGCGCCAGACCGTCGAGCGGTGCGCCGGGGGCATTGCCGTCCAGCTTGGCGCGCAGGAAAGGCGCCCAGTCGAACGCCTGCACCGATGCCAGGGTGCGCACCACGTCGTCGAACTGGTAGTAGACCGGGCCGATGCTGCCATTGTCGACGCCATAAAAGGTGCGCGCGAAATCATCGAGCGAACGCTTCTCGCCGGACAGTTCGCGGATGCGGGTATCGACGTCCAGCCAGATCAGCATGCCTTCTACATAATAATCTTCGCTGCGCTGCCAGTTGCTCCAGCCCAGCGCGCGGCGGGCTTGCACGATCGGATCGTTGACCGTGTCCTGCAAGGCACGCCAAGAGCGGCCCTGCACGTGGTCGTAGCGCGCGGCATAGGCGGCGATGGCGTCGCGGATGCCGCCGGCCGACACCAGCCCCGAGCGCGCCGCCAGCACATTGCCCCAGTACTGGGTCTGGCCTTCGTACACCCACAGCAGGCTGTTCTGCAACGGCACGTTGAAGTTCGGCACATCCTGGTCGGCCGGGCGGCGGAACTTACCGTTCCACGAGTGCGTGTATTCGTGCGGCAGCAGGTCGCGCCCGAGTTCGGTCTTGGCCCAGTCGGTAAAGTAACCGGGCTTGACGCCGTTCTCGCTCGACTGGTGATGTTCGCGCCCGATGCCGCCGAATTCGTCCGACAGCGAAAACAGGAAATCGTAATGCTTGTAATGATGCGAGGCGAACAGCTTGCCGGCCTGCTGCACCAGCGCGCGGTGCAGGGCGATCTGTTCCGGCTTCGCTTCCAGGCTCTCCGGATTGTCGGCCACCATGTTCAGGTGCACCGGCACCTTGGCGCCGGGATCGAGGTCGATGCGGCGGAAGTGGCGGCCCGCGAATACGGGCGAATCGATCAGCGTTTCCAGGTCGAGCGGCTTGAAGCGGATGTCGTTGCCCTGGCGCGCGGCCGTTTCCAGCGCGGTGCCGTACTGCCAGCCATCGGGCAGGGTGAGCGAGGCCTGGACCGGGATGCGGCGGCTGAAGTAGCCGGCCGGATACAGGGTCATCGCTTGCCATTGCACGCCGACAATTTCGCTGGTCATCGTGATGCGGCCCTGGGCCGGCTCGACTGGCGAGAGGAACTGGTATTCGGCCTCGACCGAGGTGGCGCCCTCGGGCACGGTGAGGTGGAAGGCATGCACGTGGACCGGGTCGCGCGTCCACGCCAGCGCCTTGCCACCGGCCGACAGGCGCAGGCCGGCCAGCTGGTTCAGCGGTCCGCTGGGGCCGTGGTTGCCGGGCACCCACTGCGGATAGAGCAGGGTCAGCGGGCCTGGCGCGGCCGGGATGGTGGCGCGGACGCGGAAAATCTGCTGTCCCACGTTGGTGGCGTCGACCTTGAGCACGATGGTGCCTGGGTAGGGCAGGTCGCGCGGCGCGGGCACGTCGGCGCGGGCGGGCAGGGCCAGCGTGGCGAGCAGGGCCAGGGAGCAAAGGGATGAGCAGGCGGACGGAAGAGGGCGACGGCGAAGCGGAAGGGGCATGGGATTGTCAATACGGTAAAGATCAGCAATGTCTGCGGGTATTCGCAGGGGAACACGATTCTACCGAAAAGCCTTGCGTACACGGGGCCTGGCGCGTCTGCCAGGAAAGGAATCGCATTCCGGCGCCTGCGGCCCCGACCGCGAAAGCGAAAGCGGCGAAGGGCCCGAGACTTTCCAGGGGCGCTGGAAAGCCGGCATTGTGTACCTGCTGCAAGAGCCCGCGCTGCGCAGACAAGCTGTGAACAGCAAGTCATGACGCACACGGGGGAGGGTTGTGTGTGTTGCTGGCCAGCCTCCTGCGGCAAAGTGTCTTGTTTCGCTGTCTCGTTTTGTCTCATTTTGTCTCGTTTGAACGAAGACGCGGGACCGCTGTCCAAATGAGACAGAATGAGACAAAACGGGACAAAAATGGACACGCAAACGAGACACTTTGCCGCAGGAGGCTCGCCGGCAACAGGTACAACACTGGCGCGTTTGGTTGCCCACTTGCATGCACGCGGCGACCAGTTGTCGATCGATGACGCCCTGGGCATGGCCATTGATGCCTGGCTGGCCGCCGACACCTTGCGTGCTGCAGGCGGTGAAGCGAACGGTTATCAGTGGAAATGCCTGCTGTTGCCGGACGGGACCCATATCCGCATGACCGTGGACGGGCGCACCGAGTATGCCAGCGTCGTGGGCGACGCCATCATGTATCAAGGGCGCAGCGTGTCGCCGCGCGGCATGACGCTTGCCATTGCGGGCGAGGGGCGCAACGCGTGGCGCGAACTGGTGATTCGACGCCCGGGTGACGCAGGGTGGGTGCGCGCGTCGGTCTTGCGCAGCCGCATCGAGCGCGCCGCCCGCCAGCCGCAGCCGCAGCCGCAGCCAACGACGCCCGCCGACAGCATGGCCGCCGCCGCACGTTGCATGTCGGATGCCTTGCGCAGCGCGATGGTGCTTGTGGAACACGTCAACGCGCAGACGGCGCGGCAGCAGGAGGAGCGGCGGCGCGGAGCTTGCCGCCGCGAGACCGACAAGCTGGGTGACGATTGCGCCTTCGAATGATGTTGCCGGCGCGCGGGCTGGCGGCGACGAGCGCATCGGCCAGTTGCTTGCGCTTGCCGCAGCGATAAGTGTGGGCGCCGTCCGCACTTGTCGATCACCTTCCGCCGTTCGCCGTTCGCCGATTGCAGCTTGCGCTTGCCGCCCGCGCCTGCGTCGCTTCACGGCACCGATCTGTCGCTGAATTGTCTTTGCTCCAGCCAATTTTTTTCAAAATATTTTTCGGTGCATTGGGCAAAAAATCGTCTTTTTCAAGGCCTTGAAAACTGTCGCATCCGCCTTTAGATTGGATTCAACGGATGCTCCACGGAGGTCCGTCAACCTATCGCTTAACTTCTAAAAGGATACTTATCATGCGCACATTCGACCTTGCTCCTCTCTATCGTTCCGCTATCGGCTTCGACCGCCTGGCCAACCTGCTGGAATCGCAGCGCACTGAAGCGCAGCCCAGCTATCCACCGTATAACATCGAACTGGTCAGCGAAGACAAGTACCGCATCGTGATGGCGCTGGCCGGCTTCGACCGTTCGGAAGTGGAAATTATCACCGAACGCGACAGCCTGCACATCACCGGTCGCAAGCAGAAAGAGGACACCCAGCGCACCTACCTGCACCGCGGCATTGCGGCACGTGACTTCGAGCAGCGCTTCCAGCTGGCGAACCACGTCAAGGTCACCACGGCCTCGTTCGACAACGGCATGCTGACCATCGAGCTGGTGCGTGAAGTGCCCGAGGCTCTCAAGCCGCGCCGCATCGTCATCGACGGTGGCGAGAACGTGCAGGCGCTTGAGCAGCGCCAGGCTGCCTGACCAGGACCAGCCGGCACGCGATCCGCAGCAAGCTGAGATAGCGAGCTGAGCTGAAACACCGGGGCGCCCGCAGCAAGGGGCGCCCCGTTCCACGTGCTGGCCGGCTTGTCGTTAGCGCCGGCAAGGCCATTACCGGCAAGGCCATTAAGACAACCCTAAGTATGATGCCGCATCATTCCACCATCGGCCAGGCGTCAAGTGGTCACGATGCTGCAAAACCAAAGAAGCAAACAAGAAGCAAACAAGAAGCACAGCAACACAGCAAACAACAACAAGCGTGCCTTACAGAACATATCCTTTCAAACCAGGAGTACGTCCATGCATAACGAAGGTGCCATCACTGTCATCACCGCTAAGCGTCTCACGCTAGCCCTTGCCGCCGCGGGCGCCATTGGCGGAGCGGTTGGTGCGATCGCGGTCAACCATAACAACGCAGTCGCCTCCGCTCCTGTTGCGCTCGCCGCGCAGACACCGTCCGCCGCGCCATCGGCCGCACCGGCGGCCGCCCCCGTCAATCCAGGCGCCCCCGCGCCGCTGGCGGCCGGCGTGGTGCTGCCCGATTTCACCCAGATTGTTTCGCGCAACGGCCCGGCCGTGGTCAATATCCGCGTCATGGGCAGCACCAAGACGGCCATGGGCCAGCAGCGCGGCCGCGGCATGCCTCCGCAGTTCGACGAGGACGACCCGTTTTTCGAATTTTTCCGTCGCTTCCAGGGGCCGCAGATGCCCCGTGGACAACAACGCGACACGCCCGTTTTTGGCGCCGGTTCCGGGTTCATTATCAGCCCGGACGGTGTCATCCTGACCAATGCGCACGTGGTGCGCGACGCCAAGGAAGTCACGGTCAAGCTCAACGACCGGCGCGAATTCCGCGCCAAGGTGCTCGGCTCCGACCCCAAGACCGATGTGGCGGTGCTCAAGATTGACGCCAAGAACCTGCCGGTGGTGCCAATCGGCAAATCTAATGATCTCAAGGTCGGTGAATGGGTGCTGGCGATCGGCTCGCCGTTCGGACTGGAAAGCACGGTCACGGCCGGCGTGGTCAGCGCCAAGGGGCGCACGCTGCAGGACGACAGCCAGGTGCCGTTCATCCAGACCGACGTGGCGGTCAATCCCGGCAACTCGGGCGGCCCGCTGTTCAATACCAAGGGCGAAGTGATCGGCATCAATTCGCAGATCTACAGCCAGACCGGCGGCTACATGGGCTTGTCGTTCGCCATTCCAATCGATGTGGCTTACCGCATCAAGGATCAGATTGTGACCACCGGCAAGGTGCAGCATGCCAAGCTGGGCGTGTCGATCCAGGAAGTGAACCAGGGTTTCGCCGATTCCTTCAAGCTCGACTCGCCCGAGGGCGCGCTGGTGTCGAACGTGGAAAAAGGCGGCGCGGCCGACAAGGCGGGCCTCAAGTCCGGCGACGTCATCCGCAAGCTGAACGGCCAGCCGATCGTGGCCTCGGGCGACTTGCCGGCCATGCTCAGCGTGGCCCAGCCGGGCGACAAGGTCAGTCTCGACGTCTGGCGCGACGGCAAGATCGTGCGCATCGACGCGCGCCTGGCCAACGCCAGCGACAAGGTGGCGCAGGACGAGCGCGAACCGGCCGCCGGCGCCGACCAGGGTGCGAAACTGGGCCTGGCCCTGCGTCCGCTCGACCCCAACGAGAAGCGCCAGTCGGGCATCGCCTCGGGCCTGGTGATCGAAGATGCGGCCGGGGCGGCGTCCACGGCCGGGGTCCAGCCGGGTGACGTTTTGCTGTCCGTCAATGGCCGCCCTGTCAATTCGGTCGAGCAGGTGCGCGATGTGGTGGGCAAGGCCAGCAAGTCGGTGGCCTTGCTGATTCAGCGCGGTAATGACAGAATCTTCATTCCGGTGCGGATCGGGTAATCCTGCCCTTCCGCCCGCAGGGTACGAGAAAGTAGGATGTGATGCGCTTGCTGCTGGTGGAAGACGATACGATGATCGGCGAAGTGGTGCTCGACCTGCTCAGGGCCGAACACTACGCGGTCGATTGGGTCAAGGATGGCGAAATGGCCGACACGGCCCTGCGCCAGTCGCAAAGCTACGACCTGGTCCTGCTCGACCTGGGCTTGCCGCGCAAGGATGGCCTGGAAGTGCTGCGCGCCATGCGCACGCGCAAGGACCGCACCCCGGTGCTGGTGGCGACCGCGCGCGACGCGGTCGAGCAGCGCATCGCCGGGCTCGACGCCGGGGCCGACGATTATGTCCTCAAACCCTACGACCTCGACGAGCTGCTGGCGCGCATCCGCGCCTTGCTGCGGCGCGCCGCCGGGCGCGGCGAACCGATCTTCGAATACAATGCCATCAGCATCAATCCGGCCACCCGCGAAGTGCAGGTCGACGGCGTTCCGGTCACCCTGTCGGCGCGCGAATGGGCCGTGCTCGAAGCCTTGATCGCCCGTCCCGGCGTGGTGCTCTCTCGCGCCCAGCTGGAAGAAAAGCTCTACAGCTGGCGCGATGAAGTGAGCAGCAACGCGGTGGAAGTGTATATCCACGGCTTGCGCAAGAAACTCGGCAGCGATCTGATCCAGAACGTGCGCGGGGTCGGTTACATGGTGCCCAAACTATGAACCTGGCGCACTCGCTGCGCGGCCGTCTGTTGTGGTTTTTGCTCGCGGCCATCAGTATCGCCGCCGTGGCGCAAGCGTCGATCGCCTATCGCACGGCGCTGTCCGACGCCGACCAGATTTTCGATTACCACATGCAACAAATGGCGCTGTCGCTGCGTTCCAGCGCGCCGCTGTCGAACAACACCGACACCGCAGCGAGCGTGGAAGCGGACGCCGAAAACAACGAGTTGATGGTGCAGGTCTGGACCCCGGACGGGGTGCGCGTGTTCCGCACCGTCTCGCGCACCACCCTGCCGCAGCACGCGGTGCTGGGCTTTTCCAACATCAAGGCCAACAACACCACCTACCGCGTGTTCTCGGTGCAAAGCAGCACCCAGACCCTGCAGATTGCCCAGGACATGGCGGTGCGGCGCAATATGGCCGGCAACCTGGCCTTGCGCACGGTCGGTCCGATTGCGGTGATGATGCCGATCCTGATGCTGGTCGTGTGGTGGGTCGTGAGCGGTTCGCTGCAACCGGTCTCGCGCGTGCGCACCCAGGTGGCGGCGCGCCAGGCCGACGACCTCTCGCCCGTGTCGGAAGCGGACTTGCCGGACGAAGTATTGCCGCTGGTGCAGGAATTGAATCTCTTGTTCGGCAGGGTGAAGACCGCCTTCGACGCCCAGCAGCATTTCGTGGCCGACGCCGCGCATGAACTGCGCACGCCGCTGCAAGCGCTGAAACTGCAGGTGCTGAGCCTGGAGCGGGCCGACAGCCCGGAAGCGCGCGGGGTGGCGGTGGGACGGTTGACGGCCGGCATCGAGCGTGCCACCAGGCTGGTGGAGCAATTGCTGGTGCTGGCCCGCCAGGAAGCGAGCGCGGCGGGCGGAGTAAAAACCCAGCCGGTCGAGTTGGCCGACCTGGCCAAGCGGGCGCTGGCCGACCTGGCGGGTGCGGCGCAGGCGCGCGGCATCGACCTGGGCCTCACGCGTGCCGATCCGGTGCAGGTGGCGGGCCAGCCGGACGCCCTGATGATCATGCTGCGCAACCTGATCGACAACGCCTTGAAATATACCCCGGCCGGCGGCACGGTGGACCTGAGCGTGACGGAAGAAGGCAAGGGTACGGCGCTGGTGGTGGAGGATAGCGGGCCGGGCATACCGGCGGAGGAAAGGGAGCGGGTATTCAACCGTTTCTACCGCATCGCCGGCAGCGAGGCCAGCGGCAGCGGACTGGGGCTGGCGATCATCAAAGCGATCGCCGAGCGGCACGGAGCCAAGTTAAGTCTGGGCGAATCGGCCAAGCTGGGTGGTTTAAGCGTGCGCATCGACTTCCCTGCGGCAAGCAAAGCCGACCTCGCATAGGGGTCAGACCCCGGTTTTTCAGTTGGGGGGTCTGACCCCGGTGTTACCGGAGTCGATAGGGGGCTGACCCCGGAGTCGATAGGGGTCTGACCCCGGTGTTACCGGGCCTAGAACGGCCTACTTCTTAATAATCGCCTGCAACAGCGCAAACGCCTCATGCCGGATCGTGGCATCGGCGGCGGCCAGTTCCTTACGCGCCTGCACCAGCGCCGGTTTCTTGAGCATCTTCTTCTCGGCCGCGTTCGGCACCGGCGGTTCCGGCGGGAACATGCTGGCCCGGCTGTTATAAGTCTGCTGCAACAAGCGCTTGCCATAATCGGACGCATAAAACGCGCTCAGCTCATTGGCCGCCTCGACCCCGATCACGCGCGCCACCGGCAGCGCCAGGCGCTTGTAGATTTCCTGCGGCGGCACCTTGTCGAGCTTGGCGAACACGCTGGCGCGCTGTTCCTCATTCACATACCGGCTCGCACCGGCCACCGAGCGCATCATTTTTTCCGACTGCATGGCTTCGAGCATGGCTTGCACCGCCTGGACCCGGGCGGCATCGGGCGTGGCCACCGTGGTGGACGCTGCCACCGTGGCGGCGGGCGCGGCGGCGGGCGCTGCCTGCGTCAACGGCGCGCCGGCCAGCAGTGCGGCCATTGTCAGCGCGTAAATTGGTTTCATTCTTCATCCTTTTTCAACAGTCACAGGGCTGCCCATCAACGGGCCAGCCGACACAATAATGCAAAAGGGCAGGCCAGGTCTACGCGACCCGGCCTGCCCCCTACCAGCTAGCGTCCCCCGCGCTTAAAACTTATGCCACAGGCGGGCGAAATACGATGCGCCGTTCATGCCGAACTGCACCGACTCATACTTGAAGCCGTTGTCGGTCTGGTCCGGATCCTGCTCGGTCGGCTTGACATTGAAAATATTCGCGCCGCCCACGGTCAGCTTGGTCTTGTCGCTGAAATTATACGTAAAACTCAGGTCGGCCGAGGTTTTTGGCTTGTACACCTGGTTCGGGGTTGGCGCGCCGGACCAGGTACCCAGGGTTTGCTTGCCGAAGTGGATCACCTTGAAGTCGGTGCCGATCTTGCCCAGCGCGTATTCGAAGCCCAAAGTCGCCTTGCGCCGCGGTCCACCCTGTTCCAGGAACAGGCGCTCGCGCTGGGACAGCAGCACGTCTTCATAGCCCTTGAACGCGGCCGGCGCATTCACCCCGGTCACTTCGGTCTTGCTGATGTTCATGGCCAGGAAGGTATTGAGCTTGCCGCCGGCCAGTTCGCTGCGGTTCGACACCGTCAGGTCCAGGCCCTGCGTCTTGGTATCGATCGAATTGACGAAGAACTGGGCGGCGCCCACGCCCAGGGTGCTCAGCAGCGGCACGATGGGCGCGTAGTTGCTGGCGTCGAAACGGCCCGAAAACACGATACGGTCGTCGATCGCGATGCGGTACAGGTCGGCCGTGATCGAGGTGGTCGGGGTCGGCGTCCAGGTGCCGCCCAGGGTGAAGCTGACCGACTCTTCTTCCTTCAACTTCGGAATGCCGATCGCATTGGCCACATTGCCGCCGTTCGGCGCGAACACCGAATCGACCGGATTGCCGTTGACGAACTCGGTGAAGGTCGACGAAAAGAACGCTTGCTGCAGCGACGGCGCGCGGAAACCCGTGCTGGCCGAACCGCGCAGCAGGAACGCATCGCTGATCTTGTAGGCTGCGGCCAGTTTGCCGGTCACGCTGTTGCCGAAGTCGCTGAATTTTTCGTAACGCACGGCCGACAGCACTTTCAGGCGCTCGGTGACGTCGGTCTCGACATCGATGTAGGCCGCCACGCTATGGCGGCTGTTGTCGGTCGCGTCGCCCGGGCGAAAGCCCGGAAAACCCTGGCTGCCCGGGTCGCCGCCGAAGCCGGGACCGTCGACATCATTGTAGGAGCCGGCTTCGCCGGCGAAGATTTCGTAGTTTTCCTTGCGGAACTCGGCGCCGAAGGCCAGGTTCAAGCCGCTTAAGATGTTCGGAAAGAAACGGCTGGCGTCGGCGTTGGTGGTCAGCTGCATGGCGGCAAAACCGCCGGCGTCGAATTGCGAGGCCGACACACCCCTGCCGCCCTTGAGCAGGTCGGCGTTGGCGATCGAGGCATTGAGCGTATTGCTGATGTTGTAAAGCATCTTGTTGTAGCCGTAGGTCTGCGAAAAGTCCGCATTCCACTCGCCCAGCTTGGCGCGATAGCCGACCGTGCCGTAATGATCGTCGATGTCGGCATTGATGTACGGCGCAAAACCGTTCGGATACATGGCTTGCGCATTGCGTACCGGAATCTGGTCCGCACCGCGGCCGAACGCGGCCGAGGAAGCATCGCGCTTCTGGGTGCCGGCCGTGAAATACAGCTTGCCGTCGACCATGGGAATCTCGCCGTTCAGGTACAGGGTCTGGTTGTTCACCTTGCTGTCGCCGATGGTGCGCAGGCTGCCCGCGTCGGCCCGGTTTGAGCGGCCACGGTCCAGATATTCAGCGGTGATGCCGACCGCGCCGCCGGCCACTGCCACGCCGCAATAGGCCGAGGCCAGGTAGTTCTCGCCGTCGCCGGCCGAATACTGGCCCGCGCCGAGCACGCTCTCGCAGCCGAGCGTTTTTTTCAGGTCGATATTGATGACGCCGGCGATCGCATCCGAGCCGTACTGGGCGGCGGCGCCATCGCGCAGCACCTGGATGTTCTTCACCGCCAGCAGCGGAATCGCATTCATGTCGGTGCCGGTGTTGCCGCGGTTGCGCGCGCCGAAAATGTTCACCAGCGAAGTGCTGTGCCGGCGCTTGCCGTTCATCAACACCAGGGTTTGATCCGAGCCCAGGCCGCGCAGGGCGGCCGAGTCGACCAGGTCGGCGCCGTCGGCCCCGCTCTGGCGCGTCGAATTGAACGATGGCGAAATGTAGGTGAGCGTCTGGGCCAGGTCGAACTGGCCGCCCTGCTCGGCCAGGCGGGTCATGGGAATCAGGTCGACCGGGACCGCCGTATCGGTGGCGGAGTTGGCCGAGACGCGGCGTGAACCAACCACGCTGACGCTGGGAATGACTTCTTCCTTGGCGGCTGGCTGGCCCGACTGGGCGAAACTGGCGGGGGCATACACGGCGAGAGCGGCACTGCCGTACAAAGCGAGCAAGACGGACCTACGTAAAGTGGTGGGGGTGAACACGCGACGGTCTCCGGGTTTTTATTAGAAAGGAGATTGATTCTAATGTAATTTCCATGGCCGCCGTCCAGCACGTTGTGGCGCAATGACAACGTTGTCAATACTCGTTGACGGCCTCGGCCCGTCCGCCCACCAGGATCAGATTTCCTTCGAAGCGGATGCGGATCAGGCAGGGCGCGCCCAGTGCAGCACCCTGATGCACCGTGATGGTGCAGCCCAGATGGGCCGCCAGCGCGCCCGCCGCCACGCCGGTGGCGCGGTCTTCCATGGCCGGATCGAGATGGTTGAAGTTGCGCCCTTCGTACGTGCGCGCGCCGCTGCGCCACAGCACGTAGCAGCCGTTGACCCCGTGTTCGCGGCCCCAGTCGACGATGCGCTCCAGCGGCGGACGCAGGGCGTGCAGGGTGGCGCGCTCAGGCACCTCGATCAGCAGCTTGGGACTGCCGACCGAGGCCAGCACCGGCGCGCTGGCCAGGGTCAAACCGGGCTGGCCCAGCAGCCAGGCGGCCAGCGCGGTATCGACCTCGACCGCGACCGCGACGGCGGGGACAGGCTGGGCTTGCAGCGCGACAAAATAGTCCTCTCCCTCGCGCCTCAGGAGCAGGGCTTGCGCATGCATCGCCGTGCTCAGCACAATATCCGACGGCGCCTGCAGCGCCTGCCCGGCGCGCCCGAACAGCACCTGCGCCGCGCCCAGGGTAGCGTGCAGGCACAGGGGACTCCTGGCATGCGGGTAGTAATAGTCGGCGATGACACCCTGGTCAGGGCCGGCGTCGAGAAACACGCAGGCCGGATGCAGCTGCGCGCGCGCGAACGCCTGGCGCGCGTCGGGCGTGGCCGGACCGCCCTCGATCACCATCGCCATGTTGCCGTGACCGGGCAATGCACCAAAACAGCGCACCAGATGAGTCTGCATAGTTATTCCCAATTGGTAAGAAAATGGCGGGAGGTATACTGTGTTTCCATACAGTAGTTTCTTTCATACATTTGATTGTAATATTTTTTCCATGAGTACCGCCGCTGCCGCCCCCCGCCTGCCCGATTACGCCGAGTTGTATTGTTTGACCAACTTTTCCTTCCTTCACGGCGCTTCCCACGCAGAAGAACTGGTGGCCCGCGCCGTCCAGCTCGGTTACTCGGCGCTGGCGATTACCGACGAATGTTCGCTGGCGGGGGTGGTGCGGGCCCACGCCGAAGCCAAAAAGGCGGCGCTGCCCCTGATCATCGGCGCCCACTTTCACCTGTGCAACGCTGATGGCAGCGCGGCCCTGTCGCTGATCCTGCTGGCGCAGAACCGCAATGGCTACGGCAACCTGGCCGAGCTGATCACCCTGGCGCGCACGCGCAGCGCCAAGGGGACTTATCTGCTCACACCCACCGACCTGGCCGCGCCCGCCGCCGCCTACGCCCACCTGGCCGGCATGCCCGACTGCCTGGCGATCTTGCTGCCCGCCTATCCCGGCCACGATGCGGCCGACCTCGACCGCCTGCACCCCCAGGCCGCCTGGATCGCCGCCACCTTTCCCGCGCGCGCCTGGCTGGGCCTGAACCTGCTGCACCGCGCCTTTGACGAAGCGCACCGCGCCACGGTTGACGAAGTGGCCTGGCAGCATGGCCTGGCCGTGGTCGCGCTGGGCCACGTCTGCATGCACGTGCGCTCGCGCAAACCGCTGCACGACACCCTGTGCGCGATCCGCCTCAACACGCCCGTGGCCGAGTGCGGCTACGAACTGGCGCAAAACGCCGAACAGCACCTGCGCGCGCGCCTGCGCCTGGCCAACCTGTACAGCCCCGAGGCGCTGGCCGAAACGCTGCGTATCGCGCGCCTGTGCACGTTTTCGCTCGACCAGCTGCGCTACGAATACCCGGACGAACTGGTGCCGCCCGGACAAACGGCAGCGGGCTACCTGCGCGCCGAAACCTACATTGGCGCGCACCACCGCTTTCCGCTCGGCATACCGGCCAAGGTGCAGGAACAGCTCGAAACCGAGCTCGGGCTGATCGGCGAACTGCGCTACGAACCCTATTTTTTGACCGTGTACGACATCGTGCGCCATGCGCGCTCGATCGGCATCCTGTGCCAGGGGCGCGGCTCGGCCGCCAACTCGGCCGTGTGCTACTGCCTGGGGATTACCGAAGTCGACCCCGCGCGCGGCAATCTGCTGTTCGGACGCTTCATTTCCAAGGAGCGCGACGAGCCGCCCGACATCGACGTCGACTTCGAACACCAGCGGCGCGAAGAAGTGATCCAGTACATTTACAACAAGTACGGGCGCGCGCGCGCCGCCCTGGCCGCCGTGGTGATCAGCTACCGCCCCAAGAGCGCCCTGCGCGACAGCGGCAAAGCGCTCGGGGTCGACGTGGCCATCGTCGAAAAAGTCGCCAAGACGCACCATTGGTTCGACAGCAAGGACGACCTGGTCCAGCGCCTGGCCGAATGCGGGCTCGACCCGGATTCCCCGCTGGCCCAGCAATGGGCCACCCTGGCCCAGCGCCTGCTTGGCTTTCCGCGCCACCTGTCGCAGCACCCGGGCGGTTTTGTCATCGCCGCCGGCAAGCTCTCGCGCCTGGTGCCGATCGAAAACGCCAGCATGGCGGACCGCAGCGTGATCCAGTGGGACAAGGACGACCTGGAAGAACTGGGTTTGCTGAAAGTCGATGTGCTGGCGCTCGGCATGCTCACGGCGCTGCGGCGCGCGCTCGAGCTGGTGGGCGAGCTGCGCGGCACGGTGTTTTCCCTGCAAGACATCCCGGCCGAGGACCGCGCGACCTACGACATGATTTGCGCGGCCGACACGGTGGGCGTGTTCCAGATCGAATCGCGCGCGCAGATGAGCATGCTCCCGCGCATGCTGCCGCGCACCTTTTACGATCTGGTGATCGAAGTGGCGGTGGTGCGGCCGGGGCCGATCCAGGGCGGCATGGTCCATCCCTATTTGCGCCGGCGCCAGGGGCTGGAAAAGCCCGACTACCCCAAGGAAGAATTGAAGGAAGCGCTGGAACGCACCCTGGGCGTGCCGATTTTCCAGGAGCAGGTGATGCAGGTGGCCATGATCGCGGCCGATTTCACGGCGGGCGAGGCCGACCAGTTGCGCCGTGCCATGGCCGCCTGGAAACGCAAGGGGGGACTGGAAAAATACTACGGCAAGATCGTCGACGGCATGCTGAAGAAAGGCTACACGCTCGACTTTGCCGAATCGATCTTCAAGCAGATCAAGGGCTTCGGCGAATACGGCTTTCCCGAATCGCACGCCGCCAGTTTCGCGCTGCTGGCCTACGCCAGTTCCTGGCTCAAGTGCCACGAACCGGCGGCTTTCCTGTGCGCCTTGCTCAACAGCCAGCCGATGGGCTTCTACAGCCCCTCGCAACTGGTGCAGGACGCGCGCCGCCACGGCATCGAGGTGCGCGCGGTGGACGTGGCCATCAGCGGCTGGGATTGCAGCCTGGAGGTGGGGGAGGGCAGCCAGCCCGCGGTGCGGCTGGGTTTGTCGCTGCAGCGCGGCATGCGGCCCGAGGCGGCGGCGCGGATCGAAGAAGCGCGCGCCGTGAAGGCCTTCGGGAGCGTGGCCGACCTCGCGCGCCGGGCCGCGCTGGACCGGCATGACCTGCAGGTGCTGGCTGGCGCCAATGCGCTGGCCGGCTTGTCCGGCAACCGGCGCCAGGCCTTGTGGCAAGCGCTGGGCGCGGTGCCCGACAAGGACTTGCTGCGCCCCACCACGCCGCAGGAAGAGGTCCCGTTGCTGGAGGCTCCGAGCGAAGGCGAAGACATTGTCGGCGACTACCGCGCGCAGGGCTTGACCCTGGGACGGCACCCGCTGGCGCTGCTGCGCGCGCGCCTGCTCGCGCAGCGTTTTTTACCGGCGTCGCAACTGAACGGGTTCAAGCAGGGACAACTGGCGCGCGCCTGCGGCATCGTCACGGTGCGGCAACGTCCGGCGACGGCCAAGGGCGTCCTGTTCGTCACCATCGAAGACGAGACGGGCAATGTGAACGTGATTGTCTGGCCGAGTCTGGTGGAACAACAGCGGCGCGAAGTGCTGGGAGCGAGTTTGCTGGGGGTGTACGGGGTGTGGCAGCGGGAGGGGGAAGTGCGGCACCTGGTGGCCAAGCGGCTGGTCGACATGAGTCACCTGATGGGCCGGCTCGACACCAACAGCCGTGATTTTTGCTAGTCCTGCAACCGGGGTCAGAGCTTTAACTTGAAACATTTCATAACCGGGGGGGGGAGAGCCCGATGCTCCGATGCTCCGATGCTCCGACGTCCCGACGCCCACTAAAGCCTATGAACACGCAGGACCGTTAACCTCAAAACCGTCATTCCCGCGAAGGCGGGAATGACGGTCTTGAGGGTAGCGGAAGGGGCAGCGTCTGCCGAGAGTCAGCATCCGCCGAGAGTCAGCGTCCGCCGTCGAGAGTCAGCATCCGCCGCTTTTCCGCGCAACTTACTGCGTGTTGGTGCCGTAATAGCTGTGAATCTGGCTCGACCATTGCTGGTTGGCCATGTCCGGCCAGTGATCGGTGTCGAAACCTGGCGCATTGTCGATGCGCTCTTTCTCGATATCGAGCGTGAAACGCTTGTTGGCGGTGTCGAGCGTCAAGGCAGCCCAAGGCACCGCAAACAATTTCTCGCCAATGGTCAGCACGCCGCCGCTCGACATGACTGCATACGCAATCTTGCCAGTACGCATGTCCAGCATGATTTCCTTGATTTCACCAAGGTGCTCGTTTCTCAGGTTATGCACATGGTCGCCGATCAGCGTATCGGCGCCCATCAGTTCCGGACCCGGGCCTTTCGAGCCCTTGTCGACATACATGCCATAAGCATCGCGTTCTTCGTAGGACATTTTGACCTCCTGTGGTAAAAGTTCAATCCTGAGGCTTGAGCAAGATCACGTCTGTTCGCTGGCGCACACCAAATGAATAATTGGCAATCTTTCAAATTGATTAATAAGGCATCCCCGACGTAGCCGTCGGCTCGGCCGTCGTTGCTGTTTTTTACCTTGTTTTGCGGAAGCATTGGCCGGTTTAAGGTATAATTTCAATTTCCCGCACGTGCCGTTCGGCACCATCTGCAATGACCAAATTTGTCTTCGTCACCGGTGGCGTTGTGTCTTCCCTTGGAAAAGGGATTGCCGCCGCCTCCCTCGCCGCGATCCTCGAATCGCGCGGCCTTAAAGTCACCATGCTCAAGCTCGACCCGTACATCAACGTCGATCCCGGCACGATGAGCCCGATGCAGCATGGTGAAGTCTTCGTCACCGACGACGGCGCCGAAACCGACCTCGACCTGGGCCACTACGAGCGCTTCATCAGCACCCGCATGCGCAAGGTGAACAACTTCACCACCGGCCAGATCTACGAATCGGTGATCCGCAAGGAACGCCGCGGCGAATACCTCGGCAAGACCGTGCAGGTGATCCCGCACATCACCAACGAGATCCAGGATTACATCTACCGCGGCGCCGAAGGCGTGGACGTGGCGCTGGTCGAAATCGGCGGCACCGTGGGCGACATCGAATCGCTGCCCTTCCTCGAAGCGGCGCGCCAGCTGTCGCTGCGCGCCGGGCGCAAGTCGGCCGCGTTTGTCCACCTGACCCTGGTGCCGTACATCGCTTCGGCGGGCGAACTGAAAACCAAACCGACCCAGCACAGCGTGCAAAAGCTGCGTGAAATCGGCATCACCCCGACCGCGCTGCTGTGCCGCGCCGACCGCCCGATTCCCGACGACGAACGCGCCAAGATCTCGCTGTTCTCGAACGTCGAAGAGCAGGCCGTCATCTCCGTGTGGGACGCCGACACCATTTACAAAGTACCGCAGATGCTGCACGACCAGGGCCTCGACGCCATTATCCTCGAAGCCCTCGGCCTGGAAGCGCCGCCGGCCGACCTGTCGATGTGGACCAAGCTGATCCACGCGCTGGAAAACCCGAAAGCGGACGTCACCATCGGCATGGTCGGCAAATACGTCGACCTGACCGAGTCCTACAAGTCGCTCACCGAAGCGCTGCGCCACGCCGGCATCCACACCGAAAGCCGGGTCAACATCGAATACCTGGACTCGGAAGACATCGAGACCAAGGGTTGCGAACACCTGGCCAAGTACGACGCCATCCTGGTGCCGGGCGGCTTCGGCAAGCGCGGCGTGGAAGGCAAGATCATGGCGGCGCGCTACGCCCGCGAAAACCAGATTCCCTACCTCGGCATCTGCCTCGGCATGCAAGTGGCCCTGATCGAATACGCGCGCCACAAGGCCGGCCTGGTCAACGCCAACTCGACCGAATTCGACACCGACACCGACCAGCCGGTGGTGGCCCTCATCAACGAGTGGCAAAACCATGACGGCAAGGTCGAAAAGCGCGACGAAAAATCCGACCTGGGCGGCACCATGCGCCTCGGCGCGCAAACCTGCGCGGTCAATCCGGGCACCCTGGCCTTCGACATCTACGGCAGCGTCGTCACCGAGCGCCACCGCCACCGCTATGAGGCGAACAATCACTACCTGGCGCGCGTCGAAGCGGCCGGCATGATCGTCTCGGCGCGCACCCCGACCGAAGACTTGTGCGAGATCATGGAACTGCCGCGCACCGGAGAAAATGCGCACCCGTGGTACATGGGCGTGCAGTACCATCCCGAGTTCAAGTCGACCCCGCGTACCGGCCACCCGCTGTTTACGTCGTTCATCAAGGCCGCGCTGGCGCACAAGGCAGCCAACGGCCAGGCAGCGCCGGTCGCACCAACAGGAGAAGCAGCATGAAGCTTTGCGGTTTTGACGTCGGCCTCGAGCACCCGATTTTTCTCATCGCCGGCACCTGCGTGATCGAATCGCGCCAGATGGCGATGGACACCGCCGGTACCTTGAAAGAGATCACCTCGGCGCTTGGCATCCCGTTCATCTACAAGTCTTCTTTTGATAAGGCCAACCGCTCCTCGGGCACCTCGTTCCGTGGTCCCGGCATGGACAAGGGCCTCGAGATCCTGGCCGACGTGCGCCGCGAAATCGGCGTGCCGGTCCTCACCGACATCCACACGATCGAAGAAATCGCCGCCGTCTCAAGCGTGGTCGACGTGCTGCAAACGCCGGCCTTTTTGTGCCGCCAGACCGACTTCATCATCGCCTGCGCCCAGTCGGGCAAACCGGTCAACATCAAGAAGGGCCAGTTCCTCGCGCCCGGCGACATGAAGAACGTGATCGACAAGGCGCGCCTTGCGGCCAAAGAAGCGGGCCTCAATGAAGACAACTTCATGGCCTGCGAACGCGGCGCCTCGTTCGGCTACAACAACCTCGTCTCCGACATGCGCTCGCTGGCGATCATGCGCGAATCGAACTGCCCGGTCGTATTCGACGCGACCCACTCGGTACAACTGCCGGGCGGACAGGGCACCTCATCCGGTGGCCAGCGCGAGCACATTCCCGTGCTCTCGCGCGCAGCCGTGGCGGCCGGTATCGCCGGCCTGTTCATGGAAACGCACCCGAATCCCGCCCAGGCGCTGTCGGACGGCCCCAACGCCGTGCCGCTCGGCCGCATGAAGGAACTGCTCACGACCCTCGTCGAACTCGACCGCGTGGTCAAGAAAGCCGGCTTCCTCGAATCGCACTTTGCGTAAGTTTGTGTAGTGCGGCACTTGCTGCCATCCCGATCGCCCTGACAGATGCAGGCGGACCGCCAACGGTCCGCCCACCTTTTTCTTACCCTTTGGAGATTGAAATATGAGTGCTATCGTTGACATTATCGGCCGCGAAATTATCGATTCACGCGGCAATCCGACCGTCGAATGCGACGTGCTGCTCGAGTCGGGCGTGATGGGCCGCGCGGCGGTGCCGTCGGGCGCGTCAACCGGTTCGCGCGAAGCGATCGAACTGCGCGACGGCGACATGAAGCGTTACTTCGGCAAAGGCGTGCTGCAAGCCTGCGAAAACATCAATACCGAAATCTCCGAAGCCATCATGGGCCTGGACGCGAACGAACAAGCCTTCCTCGACCGCACCCTGATCGACCTCGACGGCACCGAAAACAAGAGCCGCCTGGGCGCCAACGCCATGCTGGCCGTCTCGATGGCGGTCGCCAAGGCCGCCGCCGAAGAAGCCGGCCTGCCCCTGTACCGATATTTTGGCGGTTCGGGCGCGATGCAAATGCCGGTGCCGATGATGAACGTCATCAACGGCGGCGCGCACGCCGACAACAACCTGGACATCCAGGAATTCATGATCATCCCGGTGGGTGCACCGAGTTTCAAGGAAGCGATCCGCTACGGCGCCGAGATCTTCCACACGCTCAAAAAGATCCTGCACGAGAAAAAGCTGGCCACCTCGGTCGGCGACGAAGGCGGCTTCGCGCCGAACGTGGCCAACCACGAAGAAGCCATCAAGCTGATCATGCAAGCGATCGAGCAGGCTGGCTACGAGCCGGGCACGCAGATCTGCCTGGGCCTGGACTGCGCCGCGTCCGAATTCTACAAGGATGGCAAATACCACCTTGAAGGCGAAGGCATGCAGCTCACCGCCACCGAGTTCACCAACATGCTTGCGACCTGGTGCGACAAGTACCCGATCATCTCGATCGAAGACGCGATGGCGGAAAACGACTGGGAAGGCTGGAAGATCCTGACCGAAGCGCTGGGCAAGAAGGTACAACTGGTGGGCGACGACCTGTACGTCACCAACACCAAGATCCTGAAAGAAGGCATCGAAAAAGGCATCGCCAACTCGATCCTGATCAAGATCAACCAGATCGGCACCCTGACCGAAACGTTCGCGGCGATCGAAATGGCCAAGCGTGCCGGTTACACTGCCGTCATCTCGCACCGTTCGGGCGAGACCGAAGACTCGACGATCGCCGACATCGCCGTTGGCACGAATGCCTTGCAGATCAAGACCGGCTCGATGTCGCGTTCGGACCGCATGGCCAAGTACAACCAGCTGCTGCGCATCGAAGAAGACCTGGGCGACATTGCCAGCTATCCTGGCCGTAGCGCTTTTTACAACCTGAAGTAAGCTGACCGCACCGGCCGGCCACGCGTCGGCCGGTGCCACCCTCCCTTTCATGCGCCTCATTACGCTCGTTCTAGCGACCCTCCTGATCCTGATCCAACTGCCGCTGTGGCTGGGCAAGGGCGGCTGGCTGCGCGTGGGCGAACTGGAAAACCAGGTGATGGTTGCGCAGCGCAAGACGGTGGAACTAAAAGCGCGCAACGCCAAGCTCGACTCCGAAGTGCACGACCTGACGAATGGGACGGGCGCGGTGGAAGAGCGTGCGCGCTTCGAGCTCGGCATGATCAAGAAAAACGAAATCTTCATCCAGATTTTGGATGCCAACGGCCATCCGAAAGAATCGGCCACCCCGCTCCCGCCGCCCAAGCCCGACGCCAAGACCACCCCCTGAAGCAAACTCCTAGCACCGGGGTCAGAGCTCTAATTCGAAATAAGTTAGCCACTGGCACGGCTAGATCCAACCGGGGTCAGAGCTTTAAATTGAAATAGTTTTCTCTTAGGTAACTTATTCGATCTGAATTGCTTCCCACCATGCGCAAATTTCATCACTGCTAATCGATTCCTCCTATGGGACGATTGATTGCTCGTAGAACGTTGGGCGCATTCGTTTTTACAGTAAGTACCAACTCGCGTTGCCGGATAGGCCGAAATTGCTAATTAAAGCTCTGACCCCGGTTGTAGGTGGGCGGCTCGTCAGCTTATCGGCAGTGATACCTAATCATCGGAAAAATCCTCTGCCTTTTCTATCATTTGCGTTGACAAATACTTGCAATCGGTATTTAATTTCTGTAACGACAGAAGTGAATGAAATTGGAGAAAACATGGCGCTGGGACCGACCGAACAGAAATTCGTGCTGCATTGGGGCGAGATGGGCACGCGCTGGGGCGTGAACCGTACCGTGGCGCAGATTCACGCGCTGCTGTTCCTGGCCAACCGCCCGCTGGCGGCCGAGGATATCGCCGAGGCCTTGTCGGTCGCGCGCTCGAACGTGAGCAATAGCCTCAAGGAGCTGCAAAGCTGGAACCTGATCCGCGTCACCCACTTGATGGGCGACCGCCGCGATCATTTCGTCGCCCTCCAGGATGTGTGGGAGATCTTCCGCGTCATCGTCGAGGAGCGCAAACGGCGCGAGATCGATCCGACCCTGACCGTGCTGCGCGAATGCGCCATCGAGGGCAATACCGACAGCGCGCTCGAACCAGCCTCGCTGGCGCGCATGAACGAGGTGCTCGCTTTCCTGGACATGCTCGGCACCACCTACGACGACTACAAGCACCTGCCGCCGGCGACCCTGCAGCGCTTCCTGAAAATGGGCGGCAAGGTCGCGCGCTTCCTCGGACCGGACGACAAGGCCCCATCATGAGCGGCGCCGAACTGACTCTCTACTTCGACGGCAAATGCCCGTTCTGCCGCGCCGGCATGGACAAGCTGGCGCGCTGGGACCGCGCCGGGCGCCTGGCCTTTGTCGATATCGCCGCCCCCGGTTTCGATCCCGCCCACCTGGGCGTCGACATGGCCGCCCTGAACCGCGAGCTGCACAGCCAGGCGCGCGACGGCCGCGTGCTGGTCGGCGTGGACAGCTTGCTGCGCTCCTACACCCTGGCCGGCCAGGCCTGGCGCGTGCTGCCACTGCGCGTGCCCGGCCTGCGCGCCGTGTGCAGCTGGTCGTACCGCCTGTTCGCGCGTCACCGCTACCTGATGTCGCGCGTGCTCGGTTATCGCGCCCCCGGCTGCGTCGATGGCGTGTGCGAGCGTCCCAATCCCTTCTTCAAACAATGAAAGCGCGTATGCACTCACCATCCCTGCGCCAGTGGGCCATTGGCTGGATGTTCGCCACCATCGTCACGCACCTGGTGGTCGGCATGCTGCTGCCATGGTTCGCCGACGCCGCTGTTTTTCGCGATTACCATCGCGGTATCGAAACCGCCTTCTGGGGCGCCAGCGTGCCGGCCCAGGCCCACGCGCAGCAGATCTGGTGGATCTCGCTGTTCGGTCCCACCGTGCAAAGCGCGGCGCTGTGGATGGGCGCCCTGGCGTATATTGGCGCGCGCCAGCGCAGCGCCTTTGCCTGGGGCGCGCTGATCGCCGGCATGCTGTTGTGGGCGCCGCAGGACATGCTGGTGTCGCTGCGCGCCGGCTGCATGGACAATATCTGGATCGATACCTTCGCGCTGGTGACGATGCTGCCGCCGCTGGTGTACCTGTTCTGCGTCGACCGCAAGCAAACGGTGCGCACATGATCGCGTCCGAAGGCGAGTTATTCAAAAAGATCCTCGGTCCCGCGTGGCGCGGCCTGCATCCCGACATCCAGGCGCGCTTCGACCATAACCCCATGCCCGGCAAGCCGCTGCGCTACAAGGGCCAAATGACGGAGCTGACCTGCTCGAAAGTCGGCCGCTTGCTCGGCTACCTGACCATGCCGCTGATCCAGGGCGCGCTGATGCCGTATAACGATGCCGACTTCCCGGTCGATATCGAGGTGTATTCGAAAGAGGGCAGCGCGGCCATTTTCAAGCAGCGCATCTATCGCCTCAACGGGCGCAAGCCGGTGCAGTTCACGTCCTACATGTTGGAGAGCGCGCGCGGCGAAGTGCTCGAATACGTCGGCATGGGCATGGGGATGAAGCTGGTGCTGGCGGTGCGCGACGGGAACCTGCATTTCGAGAGCGACGGCTATTTCTGGCAAGTGATGGGTGTGCGCATTCCGATGCCGGCCTGGCTCACGCCGGGCAAGACCTATCTGTGTCACCGCAATAACGACAGCGCGCAGTTCGATATCCGAATCGAGATCCGCCACGCGCTGTTCGGTGCAACCTTCACGCAGGCGGGCGTGTTTCGCGAGGTGCGACCATGAATACCCACTTATTGGCATTACAGTTGATGGCGTGCCAAGGCTGCCTGGGCGCTTTCGACACGCTGTATCACCATGAACTGACCGAGGCGCTGCCCGGCCGCGCCAGCGCCAGGCTGGAACTGTCGATCCACGCGGTGCGCGCCCTCATTTACAGCGCCATGTTCATCGGCCTGTCGTACTGGCGTTTCAATGGATTGTGGGCGGTGCTGTTGCTGGTGGTGTTCGCGGTCGAAATCGTACTGACCTTGTGGGACTTCGTGGTCGAGGACCGTACCCGCCTGCTGCCGGCCACCGAACGCGTCACGCATACGGTGCTGGCGATGAACGGCGGCGCCTTCATCGCCTTGCTGGCCCTGAACGCGGGCGAAGCGCTGGCGCAGCCGACCGCGCTGGCGTGGGAGTCGCACGGCGCCTTGAGCGCCTTCCTGTTCCTCTGCGGCGTGGGCGTCGGCTTGTCCGGCCTGCGCGATGCGTTGGCGGCGCGCGCGCTTGCCCGCCAGGCGGCGCAGGAGCGCGCTCCCGCCTTGCGCTTCGGCGAGCGTGAGTGCGCGGTGCTGGTGACCGGCGCCACGGGCTTCATCGGCCAGAAACTGGTGCGCGCACTGCTCGCCGACGGCCATCGCGTCACCTTGCTCACGCGCCAGCCGCGCGCCGCGGCCTGGATGTTCGACGCCCGCGTGGAGTGCATCGCCGACATGGCAGCCTTGCCGCCGGCGCGCCGCATCGACGTGGTGGTCAACCTGGCCGGCGCCCGCATCCTGGGCTGGCGCTGGAGCGAAGCGCGCCGCGCGGCCTTGCGCGCCAGCCGCATCGGCACCACGCGCAAGGTGGTGGCCTGGATCGCGGCGGCCCATCACAAGCCGGCGTTGATGCTGTCGGCGTCCGCCATCGGTTACTACGGCATCCAGGCGCAGGGCGACAACACGGTGCTCACCGAGCGCGATGGACCGCAGGCGATGTTCATGTCGGACCTGTGCCGCGAGTGGGAAGAAGCGGCCGGCGCCGCCGCGGCGTATGGCGTGCGCGTGGCGTGCATGCGTTTCGGCCTGGTGCTCGGCACCCAGGGCGCACTGCCGATGATGCTGTTGCCGGTCAAGCTGGGCATGGGCGGCCCGCTCGGGGGCGGGCGCCAGTGGCTGTCGTGGATCCATGTGGATGACCTGATCGCCGGCATGTCCCACCTGTGGAGCGGGGACGAGGGCGGGGCCTTGAACTTCACCGCGCCCGAAGTGCTTTCGCAGGCGGACTTCAACAAGGTGGCGGCCAAGGTGTTGAAGCGCCCTTACTGGCTGCCGACGCCCGGCTGGCCGATGCGCCTGGCGCTGGGCGAACAGGCCGATTTGCTGCTCGAAGGCCAGCGCGTGGTGCCGGCCAGGTTGCAGGCCGGCGGTTTTGTCTTCCGCCATCCGACCCTGGCCGGCGCGTTGGCGAATCTGTCCTGAGGGCTTAGTCGATCACGACCTTGACGGCGACCTTGCCTTCGCCGCCGGGCCGTCCTGGCGTACCAGCAATCGATCATGCCGCCGGGACCTGCAACGCTGGCCGATCCGGTCGCCTTGAACAGCTTGCAGGGCGGCGCCCACGTCGACGCTGGTGGCGGCGGCGTAGCTGCGAGGGGCAAGGGCGCCCGTCATCGTCAAGGCGAGCAATGCAGGTCGGGGTGTACGCATATCGCATTGCTCCTGTGCGTCAAAAACTCAACAGGTCTTTCAATTCCTGGGCATTGCGGCGCGAGATTTCCAGTACTTTGCCGTCGCTCATGGTCACCTCGTAACCCATCGAGATCGATTCTTCGATGGCGCGGATTTCCTGCAGGTTGATGATGCACTGGCGGTTGGCGCGGAAGAAGAACTTGTCCGGCAAGCGCTCCTCGATGCTGTTCAACGATTTTTTGACGTAGGCTTTTTCGCTGCCAAAAAAGATGCGCACGTAGTTTTTGCAGCTCTCGATATAGCGGATCGTCTCCAGGCTCACCAGGTGGCAGCGCTCGCCGTCCTTGACGAAGATTTTGCTGTTGATGTCGAGCGGCGGCCTTGCTACCACTGCCGGTGCGGCGTCGGCGGCGGCCAGCTTGGCGATGGCGGTGGCCAGCCGTTCGTGACTGACCGGTTTGAGCAGGTAGTCGACGGTGTTGTAGTCGAACGAGCGGATCGCGTATTCGGAGTACGCCGTCGTGAAGACGATGCGCGGCAGGTAGTCGAGCATCTCCAGCAGGTCGAAGCCGCTGGCGCCGGGCATGTGGATGTCGAGGAACAGCACGTCCGGCCGCAGTTCGGCGATCAGCGGCGCGGCCGTTGCGGGATGGTCCGCCTGGCCGATTACCTCGACCCCGTCGAACTGGCCGAGCATGCGCACCAGGCCCTCGCGCGCCAGGCGCGAGTCTTCAATGACCATCACCCTCATGTTGGGCGCTCCAGCGGCAGCGTGATAGCGACCTTGAAGACGCCATCGGCGTGCGCCGCGTCCAAGGTGGCCAGCTCGCCATACAGCAGATGCAGGCGCTGTTCGATATTGAGCAGGCCGATGCCGGTGCAGCCGGGCGTTGCCACCTGCGCATCCGGGGCGTCGTTGCGCACTTCCAGTTGCAGGCATTGGCCCAGCTGGCGCGCGTCGACGTTGAGGGTGCCGCCGCCCTGGAGCTGGTCGAGGCCATGCTTGACGGCGTTCTCCACCAGCATCTGCAAGACCATCGGCGGCATCAGCGCGTCATCGAGGCCGGGCGCGATCCGAAGGGAGAAGTCGAGCCGTTCTTCCAGCTGCGTCTTGACGATGGCGAGGTACTTGGTAATGATGCCCACTTCATGATGCAGGCTGACTTTTTCGTGCCGGCTGCTTTCGAGCGAATAACGCAGGATGTCGGAAAACGAGGTAATCATGGCGTCGGCGCGCTGCGCATCTTCGTGGATCATGAAGCGGATGTTATTGAGTGAGTTGAACAGGAAGTGTGGATTGAGCTGGTTCGACAGGCTGCTCAATTGGGCTTCCTTGAGGTTGTTTTGCAGGCGCAGGTTGAACAGTTCGGCGTTCTTGATGCGCCGGCTGCTGCTCACGCTGATGTAGATGAAGCCCCATATTGCCACGAACAGCTGGCTCTTGGGCGCTTCGTCCATGAATTTGTTCATGATGAGTTCGGACGGGATCACCGGTATCTTGAGCGCTTTGTATTTGGCGCTGATGGTTTTCAAGAACATCGGCGTGACCACGGCGGTGACGCAGGCGCCGATCACCATGCCGGCCAATGCGCTGTAGATTACCACGATGGCAATGAGCCGGGCGATCGGCACGGCGTCGCCGCCGCGCCGCTTGTACAGCCAGCGCAGCAGCAGTACCGCCAGCGTATAGAACGGAATCCACACCAGGCTGGTGTAGACCTGCAACCTGACCATGAAGCCCCACACGACGGCGATGGCGATGCTGGCCATCAGGCCGACCGCCACCGCGCTGAAGTGGTAGAGCCAGAAGTCGCGCTCGCGCGGGAAGAAGTGAAGTGGCATGCGGTCGGCTTATCCAGTCGATGATCGGAGAGCGCATTCTAACAAGACGGCCGGTGCGCCTTGCTTGCCGCTTGGTTGCCCGCTTGGTTGCTGCTTACTTGCCCGCTTTGCGCCGTTCGCGTTCGGCCGCGCGCGCCGTCACCAGTTCCGCCTCGAAGCGGGCGGCCGATGCAGCTTGCGCCTGCACCGGTCCGCCCAGCGCCAGGCGGAAGCCCTCGCCGATGCTGCTCGGGTTATCGTCCCCCGCATGACCGCGCACCACCGTGCGCACGTCGCGCGACGAGAAGCTGCCGCCGCGGTGCATCATCATTGGCGACTCGCGCTTGCTGCAGTTGGTGGTCCATGCCGAGCCGTCCGCCGGCGCGCCATCGTAGTTCAGGTGTTCGCAATCGGCCACGTATTCACCCACATTGCCGATCATGTCGTACAGGCCGAAGGCGTTCGGCTCGTACATGCCGACCACGGTGGTAAACGCGGCGCCGTCTTCGCAGGTGGCGGGTTTGCCGCTGCGGCCGATGATGGCGGCGATCGCCTTGCTGCCGGTGAAATCGCGGATGTTCGCATGGCGGCACACCTGGGTGGCATCGTTGCCGAAGTAATAGTCGCCCTTGCTGCCGGCGCGCGCGGCGTATTCCCATTCGGCTTCCGACGGCAGGCGGTATGGCTTGCCGGTTTGGGCCGACAGCCAGGCGGCGTAGGCGGTGGCGTCTTTCCAGGTGACGCACATGACCGGATGGTAGTCACCCGGCGCGTAAGCGGGCGTGTTCCACGCGCCCGGGCCCATGTCCATGCCCCACTCGGTGCTGGCGAACTTCCAGCATTGGTTCTCGGTCTTGTGGCCGGTCGCTTCGACGAACTGGCGGAACTGGCCGACGGTCACTTCATATTTCGCCATCTGGAAGGCGGGCACGCGCACCTCGTGCACCGGCTGGTCGGTCGGATAGTCCTTGTTCGGGCCAGGCACCGGGCCGCCCATCGCGAACGTGCCGCCTTTGATGGCGGCCATCGGCGGTTCGGTGACGTTTCCAGTGCCACTGCCGGCGGCGGCTGCCGCGCCGTTTGACGCCATCAGGGCCAGTGAGAACAGGAGAGTGTTTTGCATGTCGTGCCTTCATCAAGTGGGGTGGTGAGAATGAAGCGCATTCTGGGCGAGCGTGCTGCCGTTTTGGCAAAAAGGTGCCGACCGGCGCTATGCGGGGATGAGCGGCGATGCGCTTCGACAGACACGTCCGGTAACACTTCTTACCGGTGCATGCTGGTTGCAAGGAGCCAATCGCGGTGTAATGGCTGCATGGACGACACGCAGTAGTCGCCCTGGTCCCCGAAGAGACGGTATTTTCAGGCGGCCCATTTGCTGCAGGCAGTATTGACGACAGGAGTTCATATGCATAAGAAAGCCCTCATCATCGCCCTCATGGCTGTTTGCATGGGCACCGGCAGCGCCGCCTTTGCTCAATCGCGCGACTACCGCGGCGAGCATGATCAGCGCAGCGAACGCAATGAACGTTACGAGCGCAGCGACCGCGATGGCCGCCGTGACAACGACCGTTACGATCATCGCCGCGGCGACCGTTACGACGGCCCGCGTGGCGGCTACCAGGGCCATGATCGTCGCCGGTCGGAGCGTCAGCACTACCGCCGGGGCGCGTACCTGGAGCACCAGCATCGCGGCAGCGGCTATGTGGTCAGCGACTGGCGCAGCCGCCGCCTGAGCGCGCCGCCGCGCGGTTCGCACTGGGTGCAGGCCAACGGCGACTATCTTCTGGTGGCGATCGCCACGGGACTGATCACGCAGGTGCTGTTGAATCAATAGCGGTCATGCCGGGGCGGCGGCTACAATGCCGCTTTTGCCCCGGCCGCGCCGCCCGACCCGCCATGACCCTGAACCACGACACGTTTCATCCCGACCTGCGCATGCTCCAGCGCGCGTACGACACGCACGGCCTGGCATGGAGCGCGCCACGGCATGAGGCGGAAAGCGCCGACTATGCGGCCGCCAGCTTCGAGGTCGACGCCCTGCGGGTGCGTTTTCGCGTCGCCAAAATCACGCCGACCAAGGTGGGGCAGTTCGTCACGCTGTGGAAGCGCATCGGCAACGGGCCGATCCAGCCGTTCGACGACACCGATGCGGTCGACCTGTTCGTGGTCAGCACCCGCGATGGCGAGCGGTTCGGACAGTTCGTCTTCCCGACAGCGGTGCTGGCCGCGCGCGATGTGGTGGCGCGCGGCGGGCAGGGCGGCAAGCGTGCGATCCGCGTGTATCCGCCATGGGTTGTCACGACCAGCAAACAGGCGCAGGCCACGCAGCGCTGGCAGCTTCCGTATTTTGTCGCCGCCGGCGCCGATGCCATCCGCATGGGCACGCTGTACGGCCGGGCCGCGTCACCAGGCGCACTCCAGGCGTGACACGCTTGCCATGTACCTGCCATCGGGTGCACAATCTGTCATTACCAAGCACCGCAGCCATTTTCATTCACGTGCACTGCCATGAGCCGCCGACAAAACCGAACCAGGCTGGTTTTTGATACATCCCTGAGTACATTGCCGGAGCCGGATATCCGCACCATCCTGCGTGCTGCCGACCCGCTGATCACCACTGCCGGACGCGCCATGCTGATCAAAGTCCTGCGGGGTTCGCGCGCGCAGGAGGTCCTCAAGCACGGGATGGATGACAATCCCTGCTACGGCGCTTATCAGGGCCGCAGCGAGGCCGAGGTCCTGACCATGGTCGACTGGATGATTCTGAACGATTACCTGGGCCTCGATTTTGACGGTGACTTGCCGCTGCTGTTCTATTCCCAACATGGATGGCGCATCGAACGCGAGATTGTCGCCAACGAGCTGATAGACGGCTTCGACAAGTTGCTGGCGCAGTCCGCGCCGCCGTATGACATGCTGTATCTGAAGGACCGCAGCCGTGACCTGATATTGCTGCTGCTCGGGATCCTGCATGAACGTTCCGATCCGAAGTATGTGCCCATCCTCGAGGCGTGGGCATAGGTCGACTATGCCAAGGTGCGCAAGGAGATCGCCCGCGTCATCGGGCATCTGAGCGCGTCGGCGTCTGCGTCCCATTCTGCTGCGACTTCCAGTACTCCAGCGGCGACGTCCCCACCAGTTTCGTGAAGTCGCGCGTGAAGTGGGCCTGGTCGAAAAAGCCCAGCTCACTTGCCAGGCCCGCCAGGTCCACCGGCCCCGGCCTGGCCAGGCGCCAGCTCGCTTCCTGCAACCGGTAGCGCTGGATCACCCACTTGGGCGACACGCCCACATAATTACTGAACAGCCTTTGCAGCGCGCGTTCTTCGATCCCCATTTGCGCGCACAGGGCGGCCACGCTGGCCGGGCCATCGACGGCGGCGGCGGCGGCCACCGCCTGTTCGGCGACCAGCGCGCGCGCGTCGGGCGCCGGCAGCACGGCGAGCAGCATCGCTTCGGCCGCGCCGACCATCTCGGCGTCGCCGGCGCCCCCTAACACGCGCTGTTCGGCCTCCATCGTCGGTACGCGCAGGACATCGTCGAATGACATGGTGCGGTCGGCCAGGCGCGCGACCGGATGGCCGATGAAGGGACGCAGCGCGCCCGGCCTGAAGCGCACCCCGAGCACCCGGCCCGCGCCGGCCACGCTGCGCTCGAACGCGCCGCGCACCACGCCGTGGATGGCGCTCTGGCCCCGGTCGAACACCAGGTGCGCGTTCGGATACGGCAGCACGCGCTGGATCTCGGGCGCGCGCTCGCCCATGTTCCATTCGACGATCCAGTAGTAATCGACAAAGCTCGCCAGCGGCGCCGCCGGCGGGTAGGTGGCCAGGCGAATGCGGCGCGCCATGCCGAGCGGATCGACGATGCCTTTCGGCGTTGCCGGGGTGGTGTCGGGTTTATCCAAGATGTTTGTCGTCCTTGCGCTTACTGTGGTGGTTTCCGCGAGCGAGCACGCGTTTGCATGCGGCGCCGCCCATCCTCTAGCCGAAAGCTTGCCATGTCCTTGTTCCGCTCCAGCGCAGCCGCGCTGTCCCTGTTGGCCGTCCTGCCACTCGCCAGCGCCCAGGCGGCGCCCGTCATTGCGCGCGCCAGCGGACCGTTCGAGATCACGATCATACCCGCCGGCGCCCCCGAAAAAGAAGGCCGCACCGCCACCGCCCGCATGGCGCTCGAGAAGCGCTACGCGGGCGCGCTGGCCGCCAGCGGCAAGGGCGCCATGCTCACGGCGGTGAGCGACACCAAGGGATCGGCGGCCTACGTCGCCATCGAGCGGGTCAGCGGGACGCTGGCGGGGCGCAAGGGCGGTTTCGTGCTCCAGCATGCGGGTACGATGCGCGCCGGGACGAGCCAGGCGACGATCACCATCGTTCCCGATTCGGGCACGGAGGAGTTAACTGGCATCAGCGGCGCCATGGCGCTCACCGTCGTCGACGGCAAGCACTTTTACGCGCTCGACTACGCGCTGCCCGACTAGCAGCCTCTAGCCGCGCACGGCGTCGACAAAGGCGCGCAGCGCGGGCGGCATCTGGCGGCGGCTGGGGTAGTAAAGGAAGTACTGGGACGGCGCGGGCTCGCACTCGGCCAGCAGCACCTGCAGCCGGCCGGCGGCGATGTGGGCCGCCGCATCGGCGTGATAGGCATAGGCGACGCCGGCGCCGTCGAGGGCCGCGCGGATAATCAGTTCGTCATCGTCGAACAGCAGCGCGCCGGTGACGGCGACCGAGAAGCTGCGCCCGCCCTGCGCGAACTCCCAGGCGTAGCGGCTGCCGCTGGGGAAGCGCCGGCCGATGCAGTTGTGCCGTTCCAGCTCGCGCGGCGTGCCTGGGATGCCATGTGCGGCCAGATAGGCGGGGGCGGCGACGACCACGAAGCGTTGCGGCGGGCCGAAGGGAATGGCGATCATGTCGGCGGCCAGCCGCTCGCCGAAGCGCACGCCGGCGTCGAAGCCGGCGCCGACGATGTCGAGCAGGCCGTCGTCGGTGACCGCCTCGAGCTGCACGCGCGGGTAAGCGGCTGCGAAGCGGCCCAGCATGGGGGCGAGCAGCAGGCGGGCGGCGGAGCGCGGCAGGTTGATGCGCAGGGCGCCGGCCGGCACGTCCTGCAGGCTGTCCAGTTCGACCAGGGCGTCGGCGATTTCGCCGAGCGCGGGCGCCAGCCGGGCCAGCAGGCGCGCGCCGGCCTCGGTCGGCGTCACGCTGCGCGTGGTGCGATTGAGCAGGCGCACGCCAAGGCGCTCCTCCAGCGCGCGCAGGCTGTGGCTCAGCGCCGAAGCGGACAAGCCGCGTTCGACGGCGGCCTGGCGGAAGCTGCGCAGGCGGGCCACGGCGGCAAAGGCGTCGAGTTCGTGCAGGTCGGTCATGGATTGATGAATCTCTCTCAGTAGTGCATGCGCAATAAGGCATCTTATCCGATCAAACGAGGCCGCGCATACTGGCCGCTCCATTCAATACACGAGGAGTTAGCTGTGATGAAAACGCGCACATTGGGTTCGACCGGTTTGTCGGTGTCGGCCATCGGCATCGGTTGCATGGGAATGAGCTTCGCCTACGGCGGCGCCGACGAGGCGGAATCGATCCGCACCTTGCACCGCGCCGTGGAACTGGGCGTGACGATGTTCGATACGGCGGAAGTCTACGGACCTTACGCCAACGAGGAGCTGCTGGCGCGCGCCTTGCGCGAGCTGCGCGGCAGGGTGACGATCGCCACCAAGTTTGGTTTCCGGATCGGTGAGCAGGGACAGGGCATGGGCCGGGTGACGGGGGTGGACAGCCGCCCGGAACATGTGCGCGCGGCGGTCGAGGGCTCGCTGGCGCGGCTCGGTGTGGAGACGATCGATCTGCTGTACCAGCATCGGGTCGATCCGGCGGTGCCGATCGAGGAGGTGGTTGGCGTGATGGCCGATCTGGTGCGCGAGGGCAAGGTGCTGCATCTGGGCTTGTCGGAGGCGTCGGCCGAGACCTTGCGGCGCGCCTGCGCGGTGCATCCGATCGCCGCGCTGCAGTCGGAGTATTCGCTGTGGAGCCGCGAGGTGGAGGACGAGGTGCTGCCGGCCTGCCGCGAACTGGGCGTGGGCTTCGTGCCATACAGCCCGCTGGGACGGGGCTTTCTTACCGGGCAGCTGGGGTCGACCGAGGGACTGGCGGCGGACGATTACCGGCGCGGCCTGCCGCGCTTCCAGGACGCGGCGCTGCGCGCCAATGCGGCGATGGTGGCGCGCTTGGAACAACTGGCCGCCGCGCGCGGGGCCAGCGCGGCCCAGCTGGCGCTGGCGTGGCTGCTGGCGCAGGGTGATCACATCGTGCCGATTCCGGGCGTGCGCCGGCTGGCCAACCTGGAGCAAAACGTGGCGGCTGCGGAACTGGTGCTGAGCGCGGCCGACGTGGCGGCGATTGGCGCCGCCGTGCCGCGCGGCGCGGTGCATGGCGCGCGCTACAACGAGAAGGAAATGGGCATGGTCGGGCTGTAAGGCGCGCCGGCTTGCGGCATGCTTGCCGGCGGCGCCCAGGCAAGGGCGTCAGGCCGGCGCCAGATCGAGCAAATACAGCGCGCCGTCCACCGGCGCGCCGTCAACAATGGCAAGCTGCGGCAAGTCGCGCGCGTGGACGAAGCCGCATTTGCGCAGCACCGCCGCCGAACCCTGGTTGGCCTGCGTGACTTCGGCCCGCAGTTCTTTCAGCTGCCAGCTGGCGCGCGCCAGCTTGACCAGGCTTTGCAGCGCGAACGTGGCCAGGCCCTTGCCGGTCTGGTCGTGCGCGATGCGGTAGCCCACTTCGGCCGAACCCTCGGCGCGGTCGATGCCCTTCAGGTTGGCGCGTCCGACGATGCGGCCTTCGCCATCGAGCAGCACGCAAGGATGCCAGGCGCCGGTCGCGTGCCCATCGAGGTACTGCGCGATGTGGCGCGCCACGCCTTCGGGCGAATAGAACGCCGGCTCGCGCGCTTGCACATGGCGTTCGAACCAGGCGCGGTTGGCCAGTTCGAACGCCAGCAGGGCGTCGGCGTCACCCTGCGCCAGGGTGCGCAGGGTATGCTTCGACAGCGCCGTCATGCCGGCTGCGCGCTGGCGATGCTGGCCAGCACGGCGCGCACGGGGTCCGGCACGCTCACCGAACGATTGGTTTCACGGTCGACGTAGACGTGCACGAAATGGCCCGCCGCAGCCGGCAGCGCTTCGTCGTTGCGGTACAGCGCCAGCTCGTAGCGCACGCTCGAGTTGCCCAGCTTGGCCACGCGCACGCCCACATGCACCGTGTCCGGAAAGGCGATCGAGCTAAAGTACGAGCAGCCCGTGTCGACCACCAGAGCGACCACGGTGTCGGCGTGGATATCGAGCACGCCGCGCGCGATCAGGAACTCGTTGACGGCGGTGTCGAAGAAGCTGTAGTAGACCACGTTGTTGACGTGCCGGTAGGCGTCGTTGTCCATCCAGCGCGTCGGAATCGCCAGAAAATGCGGGAACGCGGAGCGGGGCGAGTCGCGCATGTCAGTGCTTCACGTCGCTGGCGGGTATGAGCACTTCGACCGGCGTGTCACCGACGAACAGTTGCGTGCAATCGACCTTGTCGAACGAGTAGTGCTTGCCGCAGAAGTCGCAGTCGATCGCCAGCTGGCCGAGTTCCTCGAGGGCGCCGTCGACTTCGTCGCGTCCCAGCATCTTGAGCATGTTGCCGACTTTTTCGCGCGTGCAGCCGCAATGGAACTGGGGATGGGCCGGGTCGAACACGCGGATCGTCTCTTCCCAGAACAGGCGGTTCATCAGGGTCTGGATGTCGGTCGAGAGCAGTTCTTCCTGCTTCAGGGTCGAGGCCAGCATGACGGCGCGGTTCCAGGTTTCGAGTTCGTCGGCTTCGCTGCTTTGCTTGATCTGGTCTTCCTTGCCGCTGTGGCGCGGCAGCTTTTGCAGCAGCAGGCCGCGCGAGACGGTGTCGTCGGCCGCCAGCCACAGGCGCGTGTCGAGCTGCTCGGAACGCAGCATGTAGTTTTCGATGACGGTCGCCATGTCGTCGCCGTCGAGCGGCACGATGCCCTGGTAGGGCTGCTGCCCCGGCATCTTGTCGACCGGGTCGAGCGTGATGACGAAGCGCGCCTTGCCGCCCGGGTTGAGCAGCTCGGTCAGGCTGGCGTCGTCGGCCACGGTGGCGCCTTCGGTCACCTTGGCGGTGGCGCGCATGCGCAGATCGGAATCGCATTCGACCACCAGCAGGCGCACCGGCCCGTCGCCGTGGATCTGCATGATGATGGCGCCGTTGAACTTCAGGTTGGCCGACAGCAGGGCCGCCGCCGCGACCATTTCGCCTAGCACCGTCTTGACGGCCGGCGGGTAGCTGTGGCGCTGCAGGATCTCGCTCCAGGTGGCCGAAATGTCGACGAATTCGCCGCGTACGGCGGCGTTGTCGAAGATGAATTTTTGCAGGGTGTCGTTGTTATTGTTTGTAGTCATTGTTTATCCAATCTTTTTCAGTTGCGTCTTGAACAGCTGGGCGCGCGCCACGTAGCTGGCGGCGCTGCCTTCGAGGCGCGCGATGTCTTCTTCACTCAGGGTGCGCACGGCCTTGGCCGGGGCGCCGATGATGAGCGAGTAATCCGGAAATTCCTTGCCTTCGGTCACCAGCGCACCGGCGCCGACCAGGCAACCCTTGCCGATCTTCGCGCCATTGAGGATCACGGCCTGGATGCCGATCAGCGAGCCGTCGCCCACCGTGCAGCCGTGCAGCATGGCCTGGTGGCCGACGGTCACCTTGCTGCCGATGGTGAGCGGAAAGCCCATGTCGGTGTGCATGACCGTGCCTTCCTGCACATTGCTGTCGGCGCCGATCGTGATGCGCTCGTTGTCGCCGCGAAGCGTGACGCCGGACCAGACCGAGGTATTGGCCGCCAGCGTCACTTTGCCGATCAGGCTGGCCGAATCGGCAACGTAGGCGGACTCGTGAATCTCGGGCGCGTGCTCGCCCAGTTGGTAGATAGCCATGTTGGTGTCAGGAAGCGTTGGAATGGCGCTATTTTACGCCGCCCCCGCGCTTTCGACGCGGCATGGCCGTTTCTTGCCGTATCGAGAGGAGGATGTTGGGCGTTTTCTTCTAATCACAAGACGGGACGGTACAAGCACGTTTGTTTCGCGTAGGATAGATTTATTTTCTGACACGATTATCTTGGAGGTATCATGCGATTGTTCCCTGTTGCGCTGGCGCTGTGCGGCGCCCTGGTGGTCCCGGCGGCGGGAGCGGCCGATTTCACCACGACCGCCGGCTACGCCGAAGCGTGCCGTGACCCAGCGCGCAGCGGCGCGCCGCGCGACGACGATGCGCGGGTGGCGGCTGTCATCTGCCGCGATACGGCGCTGGTGCGCCAGATCGTCACCTGGGGCACGCAGGGCTTCGCGCGGATGGAGACGCAACGCATGCCGCGCGAGGCGATCGTGGTCGAGGTGCGCAAGGAAATCGACTACGTGATCGGCGAACTCGGCGCCACCCGCAAGCTGCTGGCCCAGGTCAAGCTCGGCAAGCGCAAGTCGCTGCGGCTCGCGCCCGCGCAATGGGAACTCGACATCGACGGCGATGGCGCCGTCAAGCCGTGGGAGAAATACCTGTTCGCCCTGCCAAAACGCGGGCACCAGGCGTTCCGCTTCAGCGGCCCGAGCGACGACCTGGCCTATTACGAGCGCGAATACAATCTGGGCGCCGTGATCCACGTCGACCAGAGCGATATTTTATGGTCGCTCGCGTACCATCATTTCATCGAAGGCTTGCTGACCAATCTGCGCGCGTTCGAGCTGACCGACAAATTCGATGGCGTGATCCTGGCGCGGCCAGCCTTGATGAAAGCGGCGCACCAGTTGATCGGCAATGGCTTTGTGATTTCGGGCAAGATGCGCCAGGAAGTCTTGGCCGAGACCGATGACGATGAGGAATGGATCGGCCATCCAGGGCAGGTCAACAGCGTGTTCCCGGTGCCGCTCGACACGGCCGATTTTGCCAGTTGGGGGATGATGGTCAAGGAAATGTCGGCGCTGTGGCAGGGGCGCACCTTGTTGCCCACGACGCAGGGCGGGGGCGGGATGCTGGCGGCGATGGCGCCTTTGTGTCCGCAGGGGAGCGGGTTGAATGTGGCCAGCCTGTATCTGAAGCCGCCGGCGGCCGGGACGGTGTACGCGTTTCGCAATACCAAGTTGCCGACCAACAGTTGCCAGCGCATCGACAAGGCGCACCGGCTGTCGCCGTTGTCGCAGATGGCCGAGCAGGCGCAGAAATCCGATACGGGCATGGGCTTCTTGCGATATCTGTACTGGACAAACTAAGAGACGACGAAACGGGCCTCGCGCTCATCCTGATCGACGGCGTTGACATAGCGGCCATGAATTGTCTTTGGCATGGGAGCGCTGGCGGCGCAGGCCGCGCCATCGGATCGGCGTTCGAGCCGCGTTTTTCCTGCTTGTTCGATGACGGCGAGTATGTCGAACGGGAATCGGATATTCAATGCTGTTGCTTGCAGCATGCGCGCATGCGTCGGCCTTGGCTATTCCAATTTGGTATCTACAATGTAGATACAACTTGGGAGTCGAAGATGGAACTGTCCGTTCAAAAATGGGGCAATAGCGCGGCAGTGCGTTTGCCCACCGAGTTCTGAGCATGCTCAAGGCCACGCTGGGTGACAAGCTGATCGTTAAAGTGCAAGACAATGGTGTGTTGCTGACAGTGAAACGTCCGGTCTATGCCTTGGCCGACCTGGTGGCGCAATGCCACCCCTGCGCCCCCAAGCCGGTCGATCTTGCCGCATGGGGCAAGATGACGCCAGCAGGGCGCGAGATGTGGTAAGGCGCGTCAAATTCGAGCGCGGCGGCGGCGTTGTCATTGTTAATCTCAACCGACCGAAGGCCATGATCAAAAAGGGAAGCGACCTGCGCTTGTGCTGTCGGCCATCAGGTGCGCATGCTCGATCTGAGGCGCACGGCGCCAAACGGGGCGAAACAGCGCCGGAGTGCGTTGTTGAAGATGCCCTGGCACGCCTGCGGGCGATCACCGACTGACGCCCACCATCAACCCGGACTGATCCTGCGGTAACGGCAACGCATAAAACTTCTCCGGTATAATTCGAACGGTCGTTCTTTTTTATTGCCGAGTCTCTCATGAAACCTTCCCGTTCCGAATTTTTGACCGTGCGCGGCTTGCGCACCCATGTGCGCCACTGGGGCAGGGAGGGCGCGCCCAAGCTGTTCATGGTGCATGGCTGGATGGATGTGTCGGCCTCGTTCCAGTTTGTGGTCGATTGCCTTGAGCAAGACTGGCACGTGATCTCGCCCGACTGGCGCGGCTTCGGGCTGACCGAGCGCAGCCACTCGGACACGTACTGGTTCCCCGACTACGTGGCCGATCTCGACGCCATGCTCGACCATTACGCGCCGGGCGAGGCGGTCAACCTGCTCGGCCACAGCATGGGCGGCAACGTGGTCGGTATTTACGCCGGCGCCCGGCCCGACCGGGTGCGCCGCCTGATCAACCTGGAAGGCTTCGGGATGCCCGCGTCCAACCCGGAAAAGGCGCCGCGGCGCTATGCCAAGTGGCTCGACGAGATGCGCACGCCGCCCGCGCTGCGCACTTATCCGAGCCAGGCGGCGGTGGTGGCGCGCCTGCAAAAGACCAATCCGCGCCTGATTGATACGCGCGCGCAGTTCCTGGCGCAGCACTGGTCGGCGCAGAACGACGCCGGCGAATGGGAAATTTTGGGCGACCCGAACCACAAGAAGCCGACCCCGCTCGGCTATCAGGTGGAAGAGGTGATGGCGTGCTGGTCGGCCATTACCGCGCCGGTGCTGTGGGTCGAGGCCGAGGATACCAATATGTGGCAGTGGATGGGGCCGCGCGAGGAAGCGCGCATCGAGGTCGACCGCCGCCTGGGGCATCTGAAGACGGTCACCTCGCGCATGATGGCCGATGCGGGGCATATGCTGCATCACGACCAGCCGGAGCAACTGGCCAGGATGGTGGAAGCGTTTTTGGCCTAGCAGCCTGTCGGACTTGGAGAGTCGAAGCGAAAAAATAGCTGGGCGAGGCCAGATTTTGACGATTTCGCAGTGCCAATAGCGAGCTATTGGCCGAGAAAGCGGCGAAATATGGGCCGTCCCAGG
>NZ_WHJI01000319.1:0-288 GCF_011682155.1 Massilia sp. CCM 8734 | reverse complement strand
ATATCTTCTGAATAATGTTTCATGATATCTTCCAGATCATGGGAATTCCAGGATTTTATCCATTCTTCTGCAAACTTTTTAGCTTCCATAAAATTTGTTGTATTGTTTTTCACGATTAAGTTTCTGGTTTCAATTCAAGTGTAGAACCTGAAAACTAAAAACTGAGACTTTTTTTATAACATTCCTTTCGTTGAAGGTAAAATCATTTTTTCTGTATCGCGTTTTACGGCTACTTTTATGGCTTTTGCGAAAGCTTTGAAAATTGCTTCAATTTTGTGGTGTTCGTTT
>NZ_WHJI01000318.1:0-288 GCF_011682155.1 Massilia sp. CCM 8734 | reverse complement strand
ATTTAATTTTTAAAACCGATTAAAATAATTAATTTACAACATTTATAAAAATACACAATTAATGAAACCAATCCTACAATTATATCGCGGTTATGCTAATGAACAAGAATTAATTGTAATGGGGCATGTTTTTAAAAGAATGTACGATTATGATTTTCAGAAGAAAAACTTTAAAAATGCTACTTCCGTAATTAATCAGTTTCGAATAAAAACCATTCAGAATTTTGATATTTATCTCAAATACGGCGATAAGGAAATCCACACCAAAACATTAGACGATGGCTATTT
>NZ_WHJI01000317.1:0-288 GCF_011682155.1 Massilia sp. CCM 8734 | reverse complement strand
CAAAAAGAGGCAAAAGATTTTAGGGTATATCCCAACCCGGTAAAGGAAACCATAAACATAGATATGCCGTTTGTTGACGCCCGTGAATATAAAGTAGCGTTGTATGATCTGCAGGGAAAGTTAATTTACAGCGAAGATGCTTCGGCTATTTTGCTATCAGGTACTGATTCATTTAGTATTAATAGCAATAAACTTAGCAGCGGGTTATATGTGCTAAAAATTGTTGATAAAAATGGTGAAATTTTTTCTGCCAAAATAGTTATTGAAAAATAATATGAAAATGCGTAT
>NZ_WHJI01000316.1:0-289 GCF_011682155.1 Massilia sp. CCM 8734 | reverse complement strand
ATTACCATTGATAGGTTCCCGGTTACGATGAACTTTTTGATTTGTACCGCACAGAATATCAGTTTCTGGAAAGCAAACATGCCAAAGACATCTGGAATATTGAGATCCTGAAAACGAAAAACTATCACGATTTTACCGATTTCCACCTCAAAGAACTGGGTCGTCTTCGTTTTTTAGCAGATGACTGGCCTGCAGCGTTCAAAGATTTTATTCTGAATGTTTCCGGAGAAGATTTATTGGTTTTGGCGAATATAAAATCAGATAAGGATTTTGATGTAATCCTGAAAAA
>NZ_WHJI01000315.1:0-289 GCF_011682155.1 Massilia sp. CCM 8734 | reverse complement strand
AGCATTATTAAAAGATCCGGAAAACGACATTACCTCAGTAGAAGACAAAAATGCTGACAAGGTTGTTGGAAATATCATAGAGCTTGAAATAAGTGCTATCGAAATAAATCCGTTTCAGCCTAGAAGCAATTTTAATGAAGAATCATTACGTGAACTAGCCACTTCTATTAAAGAACTTGGTGTGATTCAGCCTATTACTGTTCGAAAATTAGACTTCAACAAATACCAGCTAATTTCCGGAGAGCGTCGTTTACGTGCCTCTACCTTGGTAGGTTTAACGACGGTTCCT
>NZ_WHJI01000314.1:0-289 GCF_011682155.1 Massilia sp. CCM 8734 | reverse complement strand
ATATCGGGCAGCAATTCTGCCAATTTCAATATTGTCGGCTCCAAGATAGGCGGTGTAGTTTTCACCCTCAATTTTTCTGTCTACAACAAGGACCGGAATTCCGGCTTTTATTGATTTTTCTACAACAGCTGTTAAAGGTTTAGATTGAATTGGAGATACAACAATAACATCCACCTTATTAGAAATAAATCGCTCTATATCTTCAATCTGTTTATTGATGTTGTTATTGGCATCACTAATTTTTAAATCGACCTCAGGTCGCAATGAAGCTTCAATTTTTATAGAGCTG
>NZ_WHJI01000313.1:0-289 GCF_011682155.1 Massilia sp. CCM 8734 | reverse complement strand
AATACAGTTCGGACCTGCATGGTGGTTCAATGACCATATTGAAGGCATTAAATCGCAGCTTCTGGCATCAGCAAATTATTCGCTCTTAAGTCGTTTTGTTGGCATGACTACAGATTCACGAAGCATATTGTCTTTCTCAAGGCATGATTATTTCAGGAGAATTTTATGCAATATAATCGGAGACTGGGTGGAAAAGGGACTGCTTCCAAAAGATAATATTTACCTAAAAGAATTAATAACCGATATATGCTATACCAATAGTAAAAAAATGATTTCAAATGAATAATAC
>NZ_WHJI01000312.1:0-289 GCF_011682155.1 Massilia sp. CCM 8734 | reverse complement strand
AGGCGATGCTGTCGATCACGCCGATGATGTCGACGATCTTGCGCGAGGACGCTTCGATCGAACCCATGGTGTCGACCACCTGGCTGACGATCGCGCCGCCCTTGCGCGCCACTTGCGAGGCGGCCAGGGCGAGCTGGTTGGCCTGCTGCGCGTTGTCGGCGTTCTGGCGCACGGTGGACGTCAGTTCTTCCATCGAGGCGGCGGTTTCTTCGAGCGAACTGGCTTGCTGTTCGGTGCGCGCCGACAGGTCCAGGTTGCCGGCGGCGATTTCGGTCGAGCCGATGGCGAT
>NZ_WHJI01000311.1:0-290 GCF_011682155.1 Massilia sp. CCM 8734 | reverse complement strand
AAAACTAAATAAAATGAATTTTCAATCCAAAAAAGCATTGCTTAAAGTTTCTTTAAGCAAAACAGTTGCCTTATGTCTTTTTGTTTGTGCCAATGCCCTATGGGTTCAGGCACAAGAGATCACTTCTCCTGACAAAAACCTTTCTTTAAAATTTGAAGTAAAAGAGGGCGGAATTCCTTCTTACCAATTATCATATAAACAAAAACCAGTTATTAAACCAAGTTCTTTGGGATTAGAACTGCAAAATCTGCCTTCGTTTCTCGATGGTTTTACCATCACAAATACAGTAC
>NZ_WHJI01000310.1:0-290 GCF_011682155.1 Massilia sp. CCM 8734 | reverse complement strand
TTTGTGTTTAGGTTTTAAATATTCGTACTTCTCCTCACTTCTTCTATATTTATAGGTAATATCCCTTTTTATTTCAACTTCCAGTAATAAATCACAATTAAAAGTTGAACATAGATGTTTTAAAAAATGTAATGATGCTTTCAATCGTTTACCACTTTGATCTGGATTCTCATCCCTCTCCATTCCCCTATGACTGCTCCATATTTCGCATTTCAAATCAGGATAAGATGATGTTGGCAAATACCAGCTTTTCCCTTCACTTTCTCTAGACAAATTTAACTTGTTTATAA
>NZ_WHJI01000030.1:0-102290 GCF_011682155.1 Massilia sp. CCM 8734 | reverse complement strand
ACGTCTACAACAACCTGTCGAACATCAGCACCAACAGCAAGGCCGCCACCGGGCGCATCATGGACGTCGACTTCGCCAGCGAAAGCTCGAAAATGACCACCAGCCAGATGCTGCTGCAAGCCGGCACCGCCATGCTCAAGCAGAGCAACAGCATGTCCTCGATGGTCATGTCGCTGCTGCAATAATCAACGGCTGGGCCGCCGGCGCTGGCGCCGGGCATTGACCGAGCCAGCCGGCCCCCGGCTGGCTTTTTTTATCCTGACCTTGCGTGAACGCCATGTCTACTATCCCTTCGCAGCAGCTCGGTGCATCGACGATTGGCCCGCTGGCGCCGCTGGCGCTGTTGCCGGCGCCGCTGGCGGGCGGCGCCGCCCCCGGCCTGCCGCTGCCGGCTGCGGAAACGGTGGCGGCGCCGGCGCCCGCCGCCGGCCTGCCGGCCAACCTGAACGAGAGCGCGTCGATGCGGGCCGACCAGGTGTTCATGGCGCGCCAGATGGCCTGGCCGGTGCTCGACGGCGCCGCCCTGGCCAGCGCCTGGCGCACCATGGTGCGCACCTACGCGGCCCAGCTGGCCACCTTGCAGCAGCAGGGACGCGCCCAGTTCATGCCGGGCAAGCTGTTGATGTCGGGCGTGCAGCAAGCCATGCAGGCCAGTACCGTGCAGCAGCAGGCCACCTTGCTGTGGCATCCGGAAGCGTGGCGTTTCGTGCTGCCGGGCGCGGGCGGGCAGCAACTGGCGCTGCGCCTGCTGACCGGGCTGCCCGACCCGCCGCCCAGCCGGCGCCAGCGCGCCAAGGCGGCGCTGCGGCTGGACGTGGTGCTGTCCGACGGCAGCCATGCCACGGTGCAACTGGAACTGCTCGATGGGGTGATGATGGAACTGGCGGCCGAGCATCCGCGCGCGGTGGCGCTGTTGCGCCATTCGCTGCCGGCGCTCAAGGAAGCCATCGAAACGGCCGGTTTGCGCCTGGCGCGCGCCAGCGTCAGGCAGGGCATCTGGCCCGGTAAGCCCTTGCAGCAGTATTCGCCGCAGGTCAGCGCCGCCCTGCCGCCGCCCCTGTTCCGGGCCATGGCCGAGGTGGCGCTGCTGCTGGCGCGCACCACCAGGACCGAGGCGGCCACCACGGTGCGGTTTACCGAGAGGCCGTTGCCGGGGATGATGCCGTATGGAGAGCCCTAGCGCGTCATCCCCGCGCAGGCGGGGATCCAAGTTCGTCGTGGCTATCGACCAAGCGGAAAACTTGGGTCCCCCCTGCGCGGGGACGACGACTAGCGCGGCTTATCCCACGGTGCCGACGATGCTCACATCGCGGTTTTCAGGAATCTCGTTGTACGACAGCACGTGCAGGCCCGGTGCGAACAAGCGCGCATAGCGTGCCAGCAGCGGCCTGATCTGCGGCAGCACCAGCAGCAGCGGCGCGCTCTGCTGTTGCTTCATCTGCTCGCGCGCCACCGGCATGTTCAGTTGCAGTTGCGAGAGCAACTGCGGATCGATCGGGAAATTATCCAGCGCCACCTTGCCGCCCTGGCGCGCCTGGTTCAAGGACCCCAGCAACATATTCTCGAGCTCGGCCGACAAATTGAACGCCGGCATCTCCTTCTTCTTGCCGAACAAGGCCGTTACAATCTGCCGGCGCAGCGCGCAGCGCACTTCGGCCGCCAGCAAGATCGGATCCTTGGTGGTTTCCGAACTGTCGAGCAAGGTGGTGCCGATCACCACGATATCCTTGAGCGAGACATTTTCTGTCAGCAGCACGCGGAACACGCGCAGCAACTGGGTGTGCGTCATCGCCTTGTCCAGCGCCGAGGCCAGCTTGGGCGAGAGCGCCGTCATCCGTTCCAGGATGGCCGCCACGTCTTCATGGCGGAACAGGTCCGGCAGGTAATCGCGCACCACCTTGGAACAATGGGTGGCGATCGCGCTTGGCACCTCGACCACCTGGTAACCGAGCCCGAGCGCATGGGCCTTGTCGGCCGGCGCGATCCAGGTAATGGCCATGCCGTAGGCCGGTTCGATCCCGGGAATCCCGTCGAGCTGGCCGTACACCGAGGGCGAGGCAATCGCCATCAGGCATTCCGGCACCACTTCGGCCTCGGCCACCACGGTGCCGCTGAGCATGATCGAGTACTGGGTCGGGCGCAGCGACAAGTCGTCGCGCACAGTGATCGGCGGCAGCAGCAAACCCATCGCTTCCGACAGGCTCTGGCGCACGCCCTTGATGCGCTTGGTCAGCGGCTCGCCCTGGGCGGCGTCGACCAGCCCGACCAGCTTGTAGCCGACCGCCACCGTCAAGGCTTGCACCGCCGGCAAGTGCTGCCACTCGAGGTCGGGAGCGCGCTCGTCGCGCAGGGCCGCTTCGATCGCCGCCACCCCGGCCTGGTCGGGCGCCTTGACCATGCGCGCCAGGCGCCAGCCGACGTAGCCGAGCACCACCGCGAAAGCGCCGAACATCAGCCATGGCATGCCCGGCACCATGGCCAGCACCAGCATCATGCCGGAAGCGCTGTAGAGCACCGCCGGCGAGGCCAGCAGCTGGCCGCCGACCTGTTGTTCGAAGTCGCCCGCATCGCTGATCCGGGTCACCAGGATGGCGGCTGCGGCCGACAGCAGCAGCGCCGGGATCTGCGCCACCAGGCCGTCACCGATGGTCAGCAGCGCGTACAGGCGGAAGGCGTCGCCGAAGGACAGGTCGTGCATCAGCGCGCCAATCGCCACGCCGCCCACCATGTTGATGATCAAAATCAGAATACTGGCGACCGCGTCGCCGCGCACGAACTTCGAGGCACCGTCCATGGCGCCGTAGAAGTCGGCTTCGGCGGCCACGTCGCGCCGCCGCACCTGGGCTTTTTCCTGGTTGATCAGGCCGGCATTGAGGTCGGCGTCGATCGCCATCTGCTTGCCGGGCAGCGCGTCCAGCGTAAACCGCGCCGACACTTCGGAAATGCGCTCCGCGCCCTTGGTCACCACCGCGAAGTTAATGATCATCAAAATGATGAACACGACGAAGCCGACCACGAAATTGCCGCCGATAACCACGTTGGCGAACGCTTCAATCACTTTACCGGCCGCGTCGCTGCCCGTGTGGCCGTGCAGCAGCACCACCCGGGTCGAGGCCACGTTCAAGGTCAGCCTGAGCATGGTGGTGCCGAGAATGACGCTCGGGAAGACCGAGAAGTCGAGCGGCCGCTTGGCCGAGACCGACACCAGGATGACGATCAGCGCCAGCACGATGTTGAAGGTAAACAGCACATCGAGCAGCACCGGCGGCAGCGGCAGGATGATCATCGACAAGATGACCAGCAAGAACACCGGGGTGGCGAATTTATGCCGCTTCAACTCGGTCAGCAGGCTGTTCAAAAAACTCATGTGGCGGGAACCTCACTCAGATGAGATGGCACGACCACCTCGTTGGGGAAACGTGGCGGCGCAGTGCGCCGGCCGGCACGAAAAGCGTTCAGTTGCAGCACATAGTTGAGCACCTGCGACACGGCCTGGTACAGCTGGGCCGGAATTTGCTGCTGGACCTGGCTGGTATTGTAGATCGCCCGCGCCAGCGGTGGCAGTTCCAGTGTTTCGATATTGTGCTGCTTGGCGATCTGGCGGATGAACAGGGCCATCTCGTCGACCCCCTTGGCCACCACGAAGGGCGCTTCGGCGCGGCTGGCCTCGTACTTGAGCGCCACCGCGTAGTGTTCCGGATTGACGATCACGACATCGGCCGTGGGCACGGTCTTGCTCACGCTGCGGCGCGCCATCTGCTGCTGCAACTGGCGGATGCGCTGGCGCACTTCGGGCTTGCCTTCGCTGCTCTTGTGTTCTTCTTTCTGGTCGTGCTTGCTCATGCGCTGGTTGCGCGCGAACAAGAACGCCTGCACCGGCACGTCGAGCACGGCGAACATGACGAACACCATGCACATCGCCATCAGCGCGTCGAGCATCAGCGCGGCGCCGGCCGGCAGCGCCGCCGACAGCGGCATCTTTTGCAATTCGACAAAGGCGTTCATGCTCGAGCGGCTCACATGCACCAGCACCCAACCGAGCACGACGGCCTTGCCGACCGAGGTGGCCACGCCGATGCCATGCTTGGCGGTAAACAGGTTGCCGAGGTTTTTCATGGGCGACAGGCGGCTCATTTTCGGTTCCATGTTCTTGGTGCTGACCACCCAGCCGCCCGGAATGAGGGACGACAGCACCACCGCGAACGGCACGCCCAGGAGCGGCAGCACCATCGTGATCAACAGCCACATGGAACTGGTGAAGATGGTCGAGCTCAGGTTTTCCATGGCGCCGTCCGCGCCGAGCGGGATGAAGACCAGCGCGAACAGGCCGCGGAAGGACTCCAGGTAGCTCGGCAGCATCATGGAAAACACTTTCAGGCTGACCAGGATGCCGATCGCGGTGGCCAGGTCGCGCGAACGCACCACCTGCCCCTCCTCGCGGGCCTTGCGCAGCTTTTGCTGCGAAGCCTTTTCGGTCTTGTCGCCACCGCTCGCGTCGTCAGCCATGGGCCGCCTTCATCTGTTGGTCGATCAGTTCAAGGATCTGGTTGCTCATCGCAATGTAGTGTTCGGGAATGAAGCGCACGATCTGGATCAACATCATCAGGCCGAACAAGGTGGTCAGCGAAAAACCCAGCGAAAACAGATTGAGCGAGGGCGCCACCCGGTTCAACAGGCCGAAGCCGAGCTGCACCACCAGGGTCGAAAACACGATCGGCAGCGCCAGCAGCATGGCGGCGGCGAAGATCCAGGCCGCCTTCAGCGCCACCGTGCCCAGCAGCAGCGGGGCGTAGCCCGCGCCCACCGGCCAGGCCTTGAAACTGGTGGCCAGCACCCCGGTCAGCACCAGGTGCCCGTCGATGGCGAAAAACACGATGATGGCCAGCAGCGAGAGCATGCCCGAAACCACGTCCGAGGCGGTGCCGTTGACCGGATCGTTCATCTGCGCCATCGAAAAACCGATCTGGCTCGACACCAGGTAGCCCAGCACATTGATCACCGACATGGAAAAGTGCATGGCCAGCCCCAGCACGCCGCCGATCACGGCTTGTTCCAGGGTGGTGGCGACGCCCATCACCGAAAACGGGTCGACCACCGCGTTGCCGGGACTAAACGGCAGCATCAGGAAAGCGAGCACCAGCGCCAGCAGCACGCGCACCGGCAGCGGCACCAGGATGTCGCCCACCACCGGCGCGGCCGAGAGCAGCGCCAGGTTGCGCACGAACGGCCACCACAGGGCGTTCAGGAACGGCAGCAGGTAGCCGGCCAGCTCCATACTTTGTTATCCGACCAGGGCGGCGGCGCGCTGGAACACGGAGACGCAGTAATCCATCAGGTAAGCCGTCATCCAGTGCCCGGCCATGATCACCGCCAGCAAGGTCACCAGCAGGCGCGGCAAGAAGCTCAGGGTCTGCTCGTTGATCTGGGTGGCGGCCTGCACCAGCGCCACCAGCAAGCCCATGACCAAGCCCGGCACCACCAGCACCAGCACCATCAGCATGACGATTTGCAAGGCGCCGACCATCAGGTCCACGGCCACGTCGGGGGTCATCGCCTCTCTCCCATACCTTCTCCCATCGTCAAAACGGTCGTATGCTGCCGACCAGGGTGTTGACGGTCAGGGTCCAGCCATCGACCAGCACGAACAGCAGCAGCTTGAAGGGCAAGGAGATCACCAGCGGCGAGAGCATCATCATGCCCATGGCCATCAGCACCGAGGACACCACCAGGTCGATGATCAGGAATGGAATGAACAGCATGGCGCCGATCTGGAACGCGGTTTTCAGTTCGCTCAGCACGAACGCGGCCAGCTTGACCGTGAAGGCGCGTTGCTGCGGCGCCATCTCGGACGGTTCGCCCGCCAGCCGCGCCACCTGGGCCAGCGCGGCCTTGCTGGTCTGGGCCAGCATGAAGCGCGACAGCGGCGCTTCGGCCACCTTCAGCGCATCCTGCATGCCGATCTTGTCCTGGTCGTAGGGCACGAAGGCCTCGCGCCAGATCTGGTCGCCGATCGGGCGCATCACCAGCAGGGTGAGGATCAGGGCCACGCCGGTGATGATCCGGTTGGGCAAGCCCTGCTGCAGGCCGAGCGCTTGGCGCAGCAGCGACAGCACGATCACGAAGCGGGTGAAGCAGGTCATCATCATGACCATGATGGGCAGCAGCCCAAGCAGGGTCATCAGGACCAGCACCTGCGACTTGACAGTCAGGTCGGTCTTGGCGCCGGGAATGACCCCGGCCAGCAAGTCCTGGGCCTCGGCCGGCGCAGGCGCGGCCAGCAGCAGCAGCAGCAGGCCGCAAGCGAGCACAGCCAGCGTGCCGCCTGGCGCGGCCCGGCCGCGCGCACCGCTTCTCATGCGGTCAACAGGTCCAGGTCGAGGCCATCGAGATCGATGACCTTCAGGCCGTACTGTTCGCCGGCCACCACCACTTCGGCGCGCCCGATCGGGGTGCCGTTGACCTTGATGACGAGCGGCTCGCCCGCCAGCACGTCGAGCGCGATCACGCTCGCCGGCCCGATCGCCATCAGTTCTTGCAGCGAAATGCGGGCCGAGCCCACTTCCAGGGTCAGGGTCACCGGAATCTTGCGCATCATCTGCGGCAAGTCGCGCTGGGGCCGTTTTTCAAGCGCTCGCGCGCTGTCCACACCGGACGGCACGCCCATGACAGGTTCGTCGATGATCAATTCTTCGTCGATTCCGGCAGCCAGATCCGGAGCCTGGAGTTCGTTCTCGTTGATTTTCATTAGTCGCTATCTTCAAAAGAGGTTAAACAGAGCGAACCGTTATGCTCGGTCACCGCGGCAGTAAACAAACGCGACTCGGCCAGCAAGACATCGGCCCGGCCCACCGTCACCGGGATGATGTCGCCCAGCTTGAGGGCAAACAGCGCTTCGAGCGTAATTTCCTTGCTCACCAGGCGCCCGTCCAGGGTCACTTGCAGCGCCGTGCCGAGCGCCACGCTGGCGTGCGGCGTGCGTTCGCGCGCGCGCTCGGGCATCAGCCCCAGCAACACGCGCGCCACCAGTTCCTGGTCCAGCGCCAGCCACATCTGCCCGCATTCGCCGCCCTGGCCGCGCCGCAAGGTGATCCCCAGGGTCCAGCCGCCGGGCGCGGGCGGCGGCGGCGGCACCTTGCCCGGCACCAGCTCGCCGCAAGGCATACCGGCTTCATTATGCGCCCGCGCAAGGTTTGCATCCACCCGTCTCGCAAGCACCGAGGCTATTTGTTGACCTAACACAACTGCGAGGCGTTCTTCCGTGGCAGTCACGCGTACTGTGGACGGATCGACGGCAGGTCCCGGCAGTGCGCCGCGGCGGCCGTAGCGCTGGTTGAGCACCGCCAGCAGCAGCGAGCGTTCGAGCGCGAAGGCGACGCTGCCGGCGCTGCCTTCGAAGGCCAGCCAGCGCCCGCTCTGGGCACTGTCGGGGGCGCCGACAAAGCCGGCCGCTTCGAGCTGGAAACCGTCCCAGTAGCGCCGCACGGCTGGCTGGCGCAAGGCGGCCGCCACATCCTCGGCAATCTGGGCGGCGAACTGGGGCAACAGGTGCACCGGCCGGCCCAGCAGGCGGGGGTCGAGCACTTGCGATGAGGCCTGCAAGTTTGTCTTATTTATCATGGTCATAAGTAACTCGGCAAGTGCGTGGCAAAGAGGGCAACTCTTTGTTTTGTTTGAGGAAAACAGTATATCAGAGCATGTTTATTTGATGGATTTAATTTCCGAGTGGCACTATAATTGCCTTGCGGTAAGTGGTTATTTGATTCTCAAAAGCAATTAATTCAGGAAAACGGCTCAAGTTCCCACACTTCGACCCGTTACCAACAGTAAGCGATATCGTTAGACATTTCGACACCTTTGCTTCTGCTCCAAGAGGTTTAGGGAAATTTGTTGGTTTTACCCGACTCAGCAATAAGTTATTTTGCCGTCGAGCATGTTTTCGTTTGGAATCGCAGCACGGAACGCGCACACTGGGCGCTTCACCGTTCAGGCCGGTCACGACAGAAAATCAGTCGTAACTGTTTGATTATGAACAAAAAATTATGCAGGGATGACAACATGGAAGTCGGAAATACAACAGGCAATTCGCTCGCTACCCAGCTCCAGTCGGAGATGAAAATACTGGCCAACGACGCCGGCCAACTGAGCGCGCACGCCAACATCGGCAACGCCGGCGGCCAACAGTTGCCGGCCGGGTTTTCCTTCACCCAGAGCATGAAGGATGCGCTCGAGAGCGTGAACCAGCAAGACGCCGCAGCCGGCCAGAAAATGAACGATGTCGACAGCGGCAAGAGCGACGACCTGGTCGGCGCGATGCTGGCCAGCCAGGAAGCGAGCCTGTCCTTTTCGATGCTCATGCAAGTGCGTAACAAGGTCATGGGCGCGATGGACGAGCTGATCAAGCTCCCTGTCTAAGCAGCCGTTTGCGACTCCACCCTCACCACGGGAACCCACCAGCGTGATTGCCTCTCTTAAATCCACCTTCGCCGGGCGCATGGGCGCCATGCCTTCGCTGCCGCCAGCGTTGCGCAACAACCTGACCCCGATGCTGGTGCTGGCGATCGCCATCACGGCAGCCGTAATGATGTACATGTGGAACGACCAGGCCGGCTACAAGCCGGTCTTCGGCGCCAACGAACGGGTGGCCTCGGGCGACATGATGGCCGTGCTGGACGCCGACAAGGTGCCGTACCGCCTGCATCCGGACACCGGCCAGCTCTTGGTGCCATCCTCGCAACTGGGCAAGGTGCGCATGCTGCTGGCCGCCAAGGGCGTCACCGCCCAGTTGCCGGCCGGCCTGGAACTGATGGACAAGAACGATCCGCTGGGCGTGTCCCAGTTCGTGCAGGACGTGCGCTTCCGGCGTGGCCTGGAAGGCGAACTGGCGCAAAGCATCCTCTCGCTCGACGCCATCGCCTCGGCCCGGGTGCACCTGTCGATCGCCCGCTCGACCTCGTTCGTGGCCAACGACGGCGAAAAATCGTCGGCCTCGGTGGTGGTGGCCGTGAAACCGGGCCGTACCCTGGCCCCGGAACAGATCGCCGCGATCATCAACATGGTCTCCGGCAGCGTTGCCAGCCTGGCCCCGGCGCGGGTCAGCCTGGTCGACCAGGCCGGCAATTACCTCTCCTCGCGGGTCGACCTGTCGGAAGGCTTCGACGGCGCCGCCCAGGGGATGGATGGCAACGCCAAGAAATACCAGGACCAGGTGCGCGGCAATGTGAATGAACTGCTCGGCCCGGTACTGGGCGCCGACAACTTCAAGCTCAGCGTGACCGCCGACATCGACAACGACAAGATCGAAGAAACCAGCGAAAAATACGGCGACGCCCCGAAAGTGACCAGCGAAGCGACCCGCGAAGAGCAGGAAAAGAACCGCATGGCGATGGGCGTGCCGGGCACCCTGTCGAACCGTCCGCCGGCCCTGCCCGATGCCCAGGCCGGCGCCGCCGGCCCGGCAGCCGGCGCGGACGATGGCAGCGCGCGCAAGAACGCCAGCACGCGCCAGTTTGCGTACGACCGCAACATCACCCAGATCAAACGCAGCCGCGGCCGTTTGCGCAAGCTCAGCGTGGCCGTGGTGCTCAACAATCGGGTGGCGGCCGCCAAAACCGGCTGGACCCCGGCCGAACTGGCGAATATCGAAAAAACCCTGAGCAGCGGCCTGGGCATCAACGCCGAACGCGGCGATGTGCTGGCGGTATCAAGCATGACCTTCCCCGTCCAGCCCGCCGCCCAGCCATGGTGGCAGGAACGCGACAACGTGGTCGACATGAGCGGCTGGGCGGCGTGGGCGGTGGGCATCCTGCTCGGCTTCCTGCTGATCATCCGTCCGCTGCTGCGCCTCTTGACAGTGCGCCTGGCGCCAGCGGCCGCCGTGGCCGGCGACGCCCAGTTGCTGGGCGGCCCGGCCGGTCCGGCCACCGCCGTCGTCGGTCCGGCCATGCGGGTGGGCGACGGCGCCGGCGCGGTCCCGGCCCTCGGCGCCCCGCTGCAGATGGTGCCTTTGCTGGAAAATTATGATCTTCCCCCTGCCGGATCGGCAGTCGATGTGATGGTCGATCACCTGAAAGTTCTCGCTGCCAAGGAACCGGAGCGGGTCGCCGAAGTCGTCAAACAATGGATGCAGAAAAATGGCCGAACTGGACAATAACGTGGAAGCCGAAGAGGCGCCTGGACTGACCCCTGTCGAACAGGCGGCCATCGTCCTGCTCAGCATTGGCGAAGAGCCGGCCGCCGCCGTGCTGCGCTGCCTCGACCGCGAGGAATTGCTCGAAGTGACGCAAGTCATGTCGCGCATGAGCGGCATCAAGGTCGATTCGGTGCGCATCGCGATGCAAACCTTCTTCGACGATTACCGCCAGCAGTCGGGCGTGCATGGCGCCTCGCGCAGCTACCTGAAACGCTCGCTCGACCTGGCGCTCGGCAGCGATATCGCCAACAGCGTCCTGAACAACATCTACGGCGACGCCATCCGCCCGATGATGGCGCGCCTGCAGTGGGCCTCGCCGAAATGGCTGGCCGACTACATCGCCAACGAGCACGTGCAGATGCAAGCGGTGTTCCTGGCCTTCGTGCCGCCCGCGCTGGCCGGCCAGATCCTCGACGCCCTGCCGCTCGAAGGCCGCGACCTGGTCCTGCTGAACCTGGCGCGCCTGGATGAAATCGACCGCGACCTCTTGACCGAACTGGAAGAGCTGGTGACCCGCTGCCTGGGCGCGCTCGACACCCAGAGCGCCAGCGTGGAAGGGATCCGCCAGGTGGCCGAGATCCTCAACCGCCTGCCGGGCAACCGCGCCGGCATGGTCGAACTGCTGCGCGCCCACGATCCGGACGTGGTGACCGAGATCGAAATGAGCATGTACGACTTCCTGATCCTGTCGCGCCAGACCGAGGCCACGATCACCCGCATCCTCGACGACGTGCCGCTCGAGCAATGGGCGATCGCGCTCAAGGGCGCCGAACCGGCGATCCGCGATGCGATCCTGACCACCATGCCGCGCCGCCAGGCCCAGAACTTCGACGACCTGCTGCGGCGCGCCGGTCCAGTGCCGATGTCGCGCATCGAACAGACCCGCAAGGACATCATGGCAACCGTCAAACAACTGGCCGACAACGGCGAGATCGAAGTCCAACTGTTCGCCGAGGCAGTCGTAGAATGAAACAATTCCGCCCCTACCATTTCCCGCCGCTGTCGCAGCTCGACGCGCTCGGCGCCGCCCGTTCCTCCGAGGCCGCCGGAGAGTGGCAGAACGCGGTCGAAGAAGGCTATCAGCAGGGGCAGCGCGAGGGCTACGAGACCGGCTTGTCGAACGGCCGCGACGACGGCTACGCGACCGGCCTGGCCGAGGGGCTGGCGGCCGGCCGCCAGCAAGCCATGCGCCAGGTGCAGGAGCGCTTCGACCAGCTGGCCGGTCCCCTGGACGGCATGTTCGCCCAGCTCGGCCAGATGGTGGAAGAATTCCGTTCGGCCCAGCGCAAGGAAGTCGTCGACCTGGTCGGCAAGGTGGCGCGCCAGGTGATCCGCGCCGAACTGGCCTTGCAGCCGGTGCAGTTGCTCGCGCTGGTGGACGAAGCGCTGGCCGCCATGCCGCCCACGCGCGAGCGCATCGAAGTGTGCCTCAATCCGGAAGAACTCAAGCGCATCACCGAACTCGATCCGGTACGCGCCGCCAAATGGTCCCTGCTGCCCGATCCGTCGCTGGAAGCGGGCGAATGCCGCGTGCGCGCCGGCGACAATGAAGTCGACGCCGGTTGCCAGGGCCGCCTGGCCAACTGCATGTCGCAGGTCAGCACGCAACTGATGCCGAGCGCCGAACGCGTGCTCGACGAGGTCGACGCATGAGCAACCTGGCCGATTCCCTGCGCACCGTCGAGCTCGACGACGTCCCGGTCGCAATTCCGACCGGACGCCTGGTCGGCGCCTCCGGCTTGCTGCTGGAGTCGGCCGGCTGCCGCCTGCACACGGGCCAGCGCTGCCGCATCGAAACGGTGGGCGGCGAGTGGCTCGACGCCCAGGTGGTCGGTTTTCGCGAACGCCTGTCGTTCCTGATGCCGTTCAAGCAAGCGATCGGCCTGACCACCGGCGCCCGCGTATTGCCGAGCCCGACCGCCGCGACCCTGCAAATCGGCCCCTCGTGGCTGGGGCGCATGGTCAACGGCCTGGGCGAGCCGATCGACGGCCTGGGGCGGCTGGGCGGCGAGCATCGCCTCGACATGACGCCGCCGAAAATCAATCCACTGAAAAAACAACCGGTGGTCGAGCCGCTCGACGTCGGCGTGCGCGCCATCAATTCCATGCTGACCATCGGCAAGGGCCAGCGCGTCGGCCTGATGGCCGGCAGCGGGGTCGGCAAGTCCGTGCTGCTCGGCCTGATCACGCGCCAGACCGTGGCCGACGTGGTCGTGGTCGGCCTGATCGGCGAACGCTCGCGCGAGGTGCGCGAATTCGTCGACATGTCGCTCGGCCCCGAGGGCTTGAAAAAAGCCGTGCTGGTGATCGCCCCGGCCGACGAATCGCCGCTGATGCGCATCCGCGCGACCGAACTGTGCCACGCGATCGCCGCCCATTACCGCGACCAGGGCCAAAACGTGCTGCTGCTGGTCGACTCGCTCACCCGCTACGCCATGGCGCTGCGCGAAGTGGCGCTGGCGCTGGGCGAGCCGCCGGCCACCAAGGGCTATCCGCCGTCGGTGTTCTCGGCCCTGCCGCAACTGGTCGAAAGCGCCGGCAACGGCGAGCATGAACACGGCAGCATGAGCGCCATCTACACCGTGCTGGCCGAAGGCGACGACCAGCAAGATCCGGTGGTCGACACCGCCCGCGCGATTCTCGACGGCCACATCGTGCTCACGCGCGAACTGGCCGAACGCGGCCACTACCCGGCCATCGACGTGGCCGCCTCGATCAGCCGCTGCATGGCGCAGGTGGTGCCCGCCGCGCACGCGCTGGCCGCGCGCAAGCTGAAAGCCGCGCTGGCCCGCCACGCCAGGGTGCGCGACCTGATTCCCCTGGGCGCCTACGTGCCGGGCGCCGATCCGGTGACCGACCACGCGGTGCGCCTGGAGCCCCATATCGACGCCTACCTGTGCCAGGGAACGCGTGAAGCGGCGCCTTTGCCTGAATGCATTTCCCAACTTGAAGCGATGATGTCATGAGCACCAAGAACACGATCGACAGCCTGGGTACTTTGGTACGCCTGCGCAGCACCAAGGTGGAACAACTGCAGGCCGACATGGCCGCCCAGCACGCGACCAAGGCGCGTTACCAGGCCAACCTGGCGCGCCTGGACAGCCTGGCCGCCGGCAGCGGCGCCAGTGGCGCGCTGCCGCTGGCGCTGGCCCTGAACTGCGGCCAGTACAAGCTGGCCGTGATCGCGCTGGCCGACAACCATCGCACCGACCTCTCCCTGCACGAAGCGACCATGGCGGTCTCGCAGCGCGCCCTGAACGACGCCTGGAGCGAGCGCGAACTGCTGGGCCAGGTACTGGAACAGAAAAAAGGCGTGGCCGAGCTGGCCCGCAACCGCACCGAACGCAAGCGCGAAGACGACCTGGCCACGCAATCGTGGCTGGCCGGCCGCAAGTAATTTCAATCTTAATCTCTGGAGAAACCTGATGGCGACCATTGGCAATAACTACGATCCGGCCACCACGGCAGCGGGCCTGGCGACCAACTACACCTCGGCGCGCCAGAGCATCCTGACGGCCCAGACCAAGCAGGCCAGCAGCGCCGCCGCCGCCCTGACCTCCTTGCGCTCGGCCATTTCGGGCTACCAGAGCTCGCTGCTGTCGCTGACCTCCGGCAAGACCATGCTGAGCCAGGCCGCGACCTTCAGCAACACCGCGGTCGGCAGCGCCAGCGCGGGCGTGAACGCGACCGCCGGCAGCTACAGCTTTTTCGTCGAACGCATCGCCACCGCCAACCAGGTCTCCTACGCCGGGCTGGCCGACAGCGCCGCCGACGGCGGCAATCTCGGCATCGAATTCGGCGGCGCGCCCGGCTTCACGGTCAACCTGGCCACGGCCAACAGCGACGGCAACGCCACCCTGACCCCGCGCGAAATGGCGGCCGCGATCAATGCCGAGCCGACCAACAACGGGCGCGTATCGGCCTCGATCGTCACCGTCAACGGTGTCACCCAGCTGATGCTGACCTCGAAGACGACCGGCGCGGCCGGCAACATTTCGATCAACACGGCGGCGGTGGGCAATGCCGGGCTGAAAGCCGCCCTGTCCGCGCCGCCCACCCAGGTCACTACCGGCCAGGACGCCCTGGTCTGGCTCGGCGCGCAAGGCACCGGCACCCCGATCGCCCAGGCCTCGAACGTGTTTACCAACGTCGACGGCGTGACCATGACCTTTACCAAGGCCCAGGCCCCGGGCGATGCGCCGGTGACCCTGACGGTGGCCAGCGACAACGCCGGCACCGTGGCCAAGGTGCAGAAATTCGTCGACGATTACAACAAGCTCAAGGCCGTGATCGACGCCATGGTCGCGCCGGGCGACCCGTCCAAGGGCGCCACCCCCGGCGCGTTCGCCAACGATGGCGGCGTGCGCGTGCTGCAAGGGCGCATGGTGAGCATGCTGCGCGGCGTGAACGGCGCCGACAGCCTGGCCGCCTACGGCATCGTGGCCACCCGCGAAGGCAGCCTGTCGCTGAACGCGACGCGCCTGACCAGCCAGCTGGCGGTCTCGCCGAAAGGGCTCGACACCCTGATCGGCAGCAGCGTCAACGGCAGCAGCAGCGGCATCGCAGGCAGCCTCGACAGCTACCTGAAGGAATGGAGCAGCAGCACCGACGGCCAGCTCAAGCAGCGCCTGGAACAGAACACCAAACTGCAGACCAGCCTGACCAAGCGCCAGGACCAGCTCGACAAGCAGTACGACAGCGCCTACAAGCGCTATCTGACGCAATTTACACAATTGCAGACACTGCAAAGCCGGATGGCGTCCAACACCTCCATGTTCGACGCACTGTTCGGCGATAAATCCTAATAAGGAGAGGAAAAGATGTCCTATTCCGACGCTTACAGCGACTACCACTCGGTTAACCTTGATGCTCAGACGGCGCGTGCATCACCGGTCGAGCTGGTACTGCTGCTGACCGATGGCTTGCTCGACGAGCTGGCCCGCGCGCGCGGCCACATCCTCGGCAAGCGCTACGAGCAAAAGGCGATCAGCATCGACAAATGTGTCGAAATCATCAATGGACTGTCCAGCTCGCTGGACTTCGAGCAAGGTGGCGACGTGGTGGAAAACCTGGCACGACTGTACGACTTTTGCGCCGCGCGCCTGCATGGCGCCGGCATCAAGATGGACCCGGCCATGCTGGACGAAGTGGTCGAGATTCTCGGCACGATCCGCCAGGGCTGGCTTGGCGTGCAGGCGCGCAATGCCTAGGCGCGCCGCCCTGAACGCCCTGACGGCGGCCCTGGCCGCCGCCGGCAATGCGCGCGACTGGGTCGCGCTGGACCGCGCCGTCGGCGCCCTCGGCAGCGAATTGCGGGTGCTGGCGGCCGGCGGCCCGTGGAGCGCGCCTGAAACGCGCGCGCTCGAAGCGCTGCGCGCGCAGCACGACAAGGCGGCCGAACTGTGCGCCGCCGAGCTGGACGCGCTGGAAGCGCAGATGAACCACATGCACACGAACAAAGCCGGGTTTATCGCCTACGCCCTCGACAATGAAACCGACACAGAACGTAACCAGGCATAACCATGATGCTCGCTAACCTGAACCCTTCCCCGGCCGCGCCGGCCGCCAGCGGCGCCGCCGCGCCAGCGCCAGCGACCGCGCCGGCTGTGGCCGCGCCAGCCGTGCCAGTCGCGCCAGGCGCCGCTGCCGCGCCCGCCCAGGCCGCGCCCCTGTTTGCCAGCTGGCTCGCGTTCGACGCCCCGGCCGGCCAGTTCAATGCCGACGGCGAAACCAGCGGCGAAGACGCCCCCGTCGACGGCCTGGCCGAGCTGCCGGCCCTGGCCGACGCGCCCGCCCTGCCTTCGCCCGATCTCGATAGCGCCAGCACGCCGGCCATGACGATGAGCTCGCTGTTCGGCATGAACCTGCCGCTCGGCATCGTCCTGCCGGCAGCGATGCCGGCTTCGCTGCCGGCCTCGATGCCGGCATCCATGGCTGGCACGCCGGCGCCGCTGGACGGCGCCGCGCTGGAGGGCGCCGCGCCGATCAGCACCGCCGGCACCACGGCCACCGCCGGCGCCACCGCGGCGCTCAGCCTTGCGGCGCCGGCCGCGCCAGCGCTGCCAGCCGCGCCATTCGCCCCGGTCCAGGCGGCGCTTCCGGCCAGCACCGTCTCGTTCACCTTCAAGGCGCCGCCGCCGCCCGTCGCGACCGCCAACAGCGGCGACGCCGCCACCACCGAGGCCAGCGCCGACAGCGGCGCGGCCGAGGTGCGCGCGCCCGCCGCGGCCCCGGTGGCCGTGCCCGCGCCCGCCCTGGCCGCCGCCGCCCCGGCGCCGCGCGCGCCGCTGCGCGCCAGCGAGAGCGCCCCGGCCGGCGCGCCGACCGCCCAGAAAACAACGCTCGCCAGCGCCGCCCAGCCGTTCGCCGCCCCGGCCGACAGCATGCTGCGCAGCGACGTCCCGGTGACCGGCGCGGCCAACATCATGGCCGGCGCGAATGCCCTGGCGGCCCAGAACACCACCGTGGCCGCCCCGGTCGACGTGAAACTGCCGGCCAACCCGGCCGACTGGCAGCAGCCGCTGCGCGAAGCGCTGGGCGACCGCCTGCAACTGCAACTGGGCCGCAACCTGGACCAGGCCGTGATCCGCCTCGATCCGCCGCAGCTGGGCCGCATCGAGATTGCGATCCGCCACGCCGCCGGCGGCGTGCTGGAAGTGAACATCAGCGCCACCAACAGCGAAGTGCGGCGCCAGCTCAACAACGTCAGCGACGCCATGCGCTCCGACCTGGCCTCGCGCCAGTTCAGCGATGTCGCCGTGACCATTACGGCAACCCCGCGCAGCGGCGCCGCCTTCGGCGAACAGCAGGGCCGTGGCCGCCAGCCGGAGCGTGAAACGAACGAGAACGATCCCGGCCGTGCCCTGTCCGAAGCGGGCCAGCCGTCCGGCACCTTCTCCCTGTCCGGGCGTGAGGTCGTGGCATGAAAAAATCGACCAAACTGATCATTGTGTTTGTGGTGCTGGGCGTGCTGGGCGCGGCCGGCGCCGGCGCCGCCTTGTACTTCAAGCAAGCGATGCCGGGCAAGGAAGGCAAGCACGCCGAGCCGGAAGCGCCGAAGAAAAAACCGGCCAGGTATGTCTCGCTCGACAAGGTCATCGTCATGCTGCGCCGCAGTCCCGGCGAAACCCAGGCGCACTACATCTCGACCGACCTGGTGCTCTCGACCACGGTCGAGCAGGAAAAGAAAGCCAAGGATGACCTGCCGATGCTGCGCAGCGTGGCCGTGCGCGCCCTCTCGGCGCACACCATGAGCGCGGCGCAGGACCTGACGGTCGAGCAGTACGCCGAGCAGCTCAACAGCACTTTCGCCGCCACTTATGACAAGGACAAGCTCGAAAAGCCGTTCTCCGAAGTCATGATCGGCAAACTGATCATCGAATAGCCTGAGGATCTCGTGGCCTATCACGCCGATTACACCGACAGCGGCAGCGCCGCCAGCTACCTGGGCGGGCATGGCGCCGCCGGGCAAGCCGACTACGGCGGCGACCATGCCGGCGCGCATGTGGCCGCTCAGGTCGCCGAGTACGCCCCCGTGCTCGACGCCCGCGAAGAGCAGCGCCAGCTGGTGGCCTACGCGCCCCTGGTCAAGCGCATCGTGCGCCAGTTGAACGCCCAGGTATCTTCCGTGATGGGGCGCGAAGACATGGAGCAGATCGGCCTGATGGGTTTGCTCGAAGCGCTGCGCCGTTACGGCATGCCCGACGCCGGCTTCGGCAGCTTCGCCTCCTTGCGCATCCGCGGCGCGATCCTGGACGAACTGCGGCGCCAGGACTGGCGTCCGCGCGCGGTGCGCCAGGACAGCCACAAGATGCGCGACCAGGTGCGCGCCCTGACCCGTTCGCTGGGACGGGAACCGAGCGACCAGGAAGCCGGCGCCGCCCTTGGCTTGTCGCCCGAAGCGTACGCCCAGTACCAGCTCGACGATGGCGCCGAACTGTTGCTCAGCTTCGACGAAGTGTTGCAAGAGGCCGCCGAGCGCGCCCACAGCGCCCCCGGCCCGGAAGAGCAGTTCATCGTCAAGCGCAGCCTGGAACAAGCCTTGATGGCCCTGGACGAGCGCGAACAGCGCGTGATCCAGATGATTTACGAATTCGAACTGAGCTACAAGGAAGTGGCCGCCGTGCTCGATTTGTCGGATGCACGCGTCTGCCAGCTCAATAAAGCGGCCTTGGCCAAGATGAAAGCAGCCCTCAAAGGCTGAACTGAGGATGTTTTCCCCACCACTTAAGCGTATCACGACTCACCAAAGGAATTTACTATGCAGCCTCTAGTCGGCATTGCCATCGTTCTCGGCTGTATCTTCGGCGGCTTTGTGCTGATGGGCGGCACCTTCGATGCCATCTGGCACCCGGTCGAAATTTTGATCATTGCCGGCGGCGGCGCCGGGGCGCTGGTGTTGGGTAATCCCAACCACGTGCTCAAGGAACTGAGTACCCAGATGCGCAAGATCATCACGCGCAAGAAGCAGGGTTCCGAGTTCCAGCGCCAGTTGTTGTTGTTGATGTACGAATTGCTGCAAACCGCCGCCGGCGGCCTGAAAGCGCTCGATGCCCACGTGGAAGACCCGGCATCGTCGGTCCTGTTCCAGCGTTATCCGCTGGTGCTGGAAGAGCCTAAACTTTTGGCGTTTATTGTCGATAATTTCCGTTTGATGGCCATGGGCAAAATCAACGCCCACGAGCTTGAAGGCGTACTGGAGCAGGAACTGGAAGCCATTCACGAAGAGCTGGTGCAGCCGTCCAAGTCGCTGCACAAGATTGCCGAAGCGATGCCCGGATTCGGCATCCTGGCGGCGGTGCTCGGGATCGTGCTGGCGATGAACTCGGTGGCCGAGGGCGCCGACGCGGGGGCGATTTCGGCCAAGGTGGGCGCCGCGATGGTCGGCACCTTCCTCGGGATTTTCTTTTGCTACGGCGTACTCGACCCGATCAGCAACATGATGAAACAGCTTGTCAACCAGGAAGCGTCGAACATGGAATGCGTCAAAGTCGTGCTGGTCACCCACGTGGCCGGCAAACCGGCCCTGCTGGCGATCGATGCCGGCCGCCGCCTGGTGCAGCTGAACATCAAGCCGACCTTCGCGCAACTGGAAAGCTGGATCAACGCCATGGGCGGCGAAGGCGAAGAGTCCGGATCGCCGAAACGGCGCGCCACCGACAAGGCAGGAGAGCAGCGTGCAAAAGCAGCATGATAAACATGACAAGCACGACGCGGCGATCATCGTCCGCGGTCGTGGCAAGGCGCACGAGGACGACCACGGCGGCGCCTGGAAAGTCGCCTTCGCCGACTTTTGCCTGGCGCTGCTGGCCCTGTTCCTGGTGCTGTGGCTGATGGCGGCGCGCGACCAGCAAACCATGAAAGCGATGGTGCGCGAGCAGAACGGCAGCTACGCCGATGGCCAGGGCAACAAGCCGGAAATCGGCGGCGGCCCGCGCGGCAGCCTGATCGAGCGCTTCTCGATGCCCCACAGCGGCACCTCGCCGCACAAGGAAAACGGCGGCGAAGGCCCGAAAGTGCGCTACGACTCGCCGGCCGAACTGGCGGTGCTCTCGCGCAAGCTGGGCACCATGAGCGTGGAAGCGGGCCTGGCCAACAACCTCGAAGCGGTGGTCACCCCGTACGGCTTGCGCGTCACCCTGCACGACACCGACCGCCAGGGCATGTTTTTGCTGGGCAGCGCGATGCCGACCGACCGCTTCGCGCGCCTGATGCGCCAGATGGGTCCGCTATTCGCGAAAATGGCAAACCAGATGCTCATCATCGGCCACACCGACGCCCGCAAATATGCCGGCGACCAGGATGGCAACTCGAACTGGAGCCTGTCGAACGCGCGCGCCATGGCGGCCCGTTCCCAGTTACTGCAAGGGTCGATGAATCCGGACAGCGTGCTGCAAGTGGTCGGGATGGCCGACCGCGCGCCGTACGACCCGGAAGATTCGGGCGCGGCCGTGAACCGCCGCATCGAAATGCTGATCCTGACCCGCACCCAGGCCGACACCGTGGCCGCCATGTTCGGCGTGCCGGGCAAGAACGAGATCGGCGCCGAAACGGACGTCGGCGCCAAAGGCTCGGTCGAACAACTGCGCGAAAAGCTGGGCAACGTCAAGCACATCAAGGGCGCCGACGCCCGGGCCAATTAATCATGACGATCCAATCCAAAAGCCGAGGTCCACGCATGAAAATCTCTTCGGGCGGTGCGTCCGCCGACGCCTCGGCGGTGCAGCGCAGCGGCGCCGCCGAGGTTTCCGAGCTGAAAAGCACGAGCGGCGGCGCCGGCGTGGCCGCCGCCTCGGGCGCCCTGCAATCGGAAGTGCTGCAACCGGCCATGGCCGCGCTGGGCGCCATGCCCGAGATCGACCACGAGCGCGTGGCGCAACTGCGCGACGCGCTGGCCAAGGGCGAGCTGCCGTTCGATGCGGCCCGCCTGGCCGGCCTGATTCAGCGCTTTCACGCAGGCCAGGGATGAGCCGCATGACGCGCGAGCAAGCCATCGGCACGCTCACCGCCGGCCTCGCCGCCGACCTGGATGCCTGCCAGGCCATCCTGGCGCTGCTGGGCCGCCAGTTCGAGGCCGCCCTGCGCCACCGCAGCGCCGAATTGTCCGAGCTGGCCGAACAACTGGCGCCCCTGCTCGAGGCCATGGAACAGCGGCGCGTGCAGCGCGTCACCCTGGTGCGCGCCCTGTGCGGCAAGAGCGCCGACATGGCGACCTTCATCGCCACCGTGGCCGCGCCGCAACGCGAGGCCATGAACGCCGACTGGCAAGCGCTGGGACAGTTGGTACTTGAATGCAAACGTTTGAATGTTCGCAACAGCGCCTTGCTGACCGAACAATTTTCCATCATGCAGCGTGTGCTGCACGGCGAGGAGACCTTGTATGAAGCACGCTGAATTCCATACGGCCGCGATCAGCCCGACCGCACCGACCCAGTCAACCCGTCCGATGGCGGCCGTCGGCGGCGGCGCCGGTTTCGGCGGCGTCTACAAGTCGATGCAAAACGACATCGCCGATTTCATCAGCCAGGGCAGCGCCGAGTCCGGCATGTCCAGCCTGAGCCCGCAGGGCCGCATGCTGCAGGCCCGCTTGCAGGACGCGGAAGTGGCGCCGACGAGCACGGCCGGCGCCGCCTTTGCCGACGGTTCCGGGCAAAAAGCCTTCCTCGACCAGATCGCGCCGTGGGCGCGCGAAGCCGGCGAACGCCTCGGCGTGGCGCCGCAACTGGTGTCGGCCCACGCCGCGCTGGAATCGGGCTGGGGCCAGCGTCCGCTGCGCCAGGCCGAAGGCGCCAGCACCCACAACCTGTTCGGTATCAAGGCTGGTTCCAGCTGGCAGGGCGAGGTCTCGGACAACGCCACCACCGAATTCGAACACGGCGCGGCAGTGAAGAAAACCGAACGTTTCCGCAGCTATCCGGACCAGGCCGCCGCTTTCCGCGACTACGCCCAGATGTTGCTGGACAATCCACGCTACGCCGCCGCCATCGGCACCGGCAGCGATGCCGGCGCCTTTGCCCAGGGCTTGGCCAAGGGCGGCTACGCCACCGATCCGGCCTACGCCGCCAAGCTGACCAAACTGGCCGCGCGCCTGCAGGGAGCGTCTGAATGATATTGACGCTGCGTCAGGGTTGCGCCGAACGCGCAATCTCGGCCGGCTCGACCGTGCCGGGCGCGATCACGCGCATGCGCACCACCCGGCCGTTGGCCAGGTTGCGCACCCGCACCAGCGCATTCATGGCGCCCGCGTCGAGCGCTTCGCCGGCGGTGCTGATTTCGAGCGCCTCGAAACGCGCCAGCATGACCACCGCTTCGCCGCGCTTGACCAGCACCGGCGCGCTCAACTGCGCCTGGCGCAGCACTTCGCCGGCCCGCAGCGAACGGCGCGAGGCTTGCCCGGTGGCCGCCTCGGCCGAGCCGAGCGCATCGTTTAAGGTGGTGACATCGCGCCGTTCCAAAGTGACATCCTGCGCCGTGAGCATTTGCCCGGCCGCGACCGGCGCGGCGGTGACCGCCACCAGCGCGCTGATCGATCCGCGCAAGACGTATTCGTATCGCCAGCCGCCGGCGTCGGGACACAGCACGGCAAAGCGCATGCGCGCCGGCGTGCGCGTGTCGACCGCTTCGATCTGGACCGCTTTGGCGCACGGCGGCGCCGCGCGCGGCGTTGCAACATTGACAGTCAATTGCGGTTCGGCCAGCCCGGCGGTTTCGGCCTGGCGCATCAACTGCTCGCGCGCGGCCTGCTCCAACCTGGTCGTGATCGACATTTCAGCAGCATTTGTGTTGCCCCCGGCTAATGAAATCAGCGCGGCGGCCGTTAATGGCAGTAACAACGCCTTGTTGGCGCGGCGGACATCAAGCATAAATAGCACCTTGGCAATCGTTGCGCACGACGCAAGGAACGCCGCACAGCGTCATTTTAACCAGATTCACACTGCAGTTCATTCACGGAGGAAGCTTCATGTCGATTGATTTCCAAAAGGCACTTGGCGTGCACGCCGACGCGCTGCACCTGCGCGCCGACCGCACGCGCGTACTGGCGGCCAATATCGCCAACGAAAACACGCCGGGATTCACGGCACGTGACGTCGACTTCGGCGCCATGCTGCAGCAGCGAATCGAGACCGAGTCGGAGATGCCGGGCCTCGGCGCCGACGATCAGGACGCGCTGTACCGCGTCCCGTACCACCCTAGCGCCGACGGCAATACCGTCGAAATCGGCGTCGAACAAGCCGCGTTCTCGCAAAACGCATCCGATTTCCAGACCAGCCTGACGTTCGTGAACATGCGACTCAAGGGTTTGGCCAAAGCTATCGCAGGACAATAATCATGAGCTTTAAAGACATTTCCCAAATTGCGGGTTCGGCCATGGCGGCGCAGTCGGTGCGCTTGAATACCATCGCCAGCAACCTGGCCAACGCCGATTCGGTCTCCGGCTCGGAAGGCGAAACTTACCGCGCCCGCAAACCGGTGTTCGCGGCCATGCTCGACAATGGCTCGGGCAAGCTCGGCGCCGGCAGCCGGGTGCAGGTGCTCGACGTGGTCCAATCGTCCGAACCGCTGCGCAAGGCCTACGAGCCGGGCAATCCGGTGGCCAACGCCGACGGCATGGTGTTCTACCCGAACGTCAACCAGGTGGCCGAGATGACCGACATGATGTCGGCGTCGCGCGCCTTTGAAACCAATGTGGAAGTCCTGGGACGCATCAAGTCGATGCAAGCGGGCCTGCTGCGACTCGGCGAAGGCTGATCCCATGCTGACCAATAACATCAACGGCGCGACCAACCAGCCGGCCGGCAACGCCAACACCGTGATCGGCCAGGCGCCCGCCAGCGAAACGCAAGACATGTTCACCAAGCTGCTGGTGGCGCAGATCCGCAACCAGGACCCGCTCGAGCCGAGCGATCCGTCGCAGTTCGTCAACCAGCTCTCCCAGTTGAGCCAGACCGAAGCGATGCAAAGCCTGGCCAAGCTCAACAGCACCAGCGCCAGCGTGTTAGAGAGCATCCAGACCCTGGCCCTGGGCGCCCAGGTGGGCTCGGACATCACCGTCAATACCACCAGCGTGCGCCTGGACGACAAGGCGATCAAGGCCAGCATCACCCTGCCGGGCGCCAGCGCCGCCAACACCGTGACCCTGACCGGCGCGGACGGCGTCAAGCATGCCGTACAGCTCGGTTCGCGCGGCGCCGGTCCGCAAACGTTTTCGATCGATCCGGTCGCGCTCGGTTTGGCGCCGGGCAAATACGATATCAAGGTACAAACGAGCGCCGGTGCGCTCGACGCCATCGAAGTCATCGGCCGCTTGGACAGCGTCCGCATGTCGGCCGGTGGCGGCGTGGTCCTCAAGGTGGCAGGAATCGGCGATGTTGCGCCGTCGTCCGTCACTGGCTTCAACGGCAAGTCCGGCGCATCGCTGGCGGCCGCCAACTCCTCCACCGCAAATTAAAGGAATACCATCATGAGTTTCGAAATCGCCCTGTCGGGCATCCAGTCGATCAACACCCAGCTCGAAGCGGTCAGCAACAATATCGCCAACGCCGGCACCTATGGTTTCAAGAGCACCCGTGCCAACTTTTCAGCCATGTACGCCGGTTCCCAGGCCACTGGCGTGGAAGTCGGTTCGATGACCCAGAGCATCGGCTTGAATGGCGGCGTGACCACCACCGGCCGCAGCCTGGACGCCGCTATCGACGGGCGCGGCTTTTTTGTCAGCCGCGACAGCCAGGGCGTGATGAACTACAGCCGGGTCGGGATTTTCTCGGCCAACAAGGATGGCTTGCTGGTCGACAGCAACGGCCGCGCCGTGCAGGGCTACGCCGCCATCAAGGGCAGCACCGCGCTGGGGGTGATGGGCAATGTCAACGTGCCGACCGGGCAGATCCCGGCCGTCGCCAGCACCAAGGTCAACTACGTCGGCAACCTGTCCAACGACTGGGTGGTGCCGCCGGTCCCGACGTTCGACCCGGCCGTCGCCGGCAGCTACAATATGGCCAAGCAATCGGTATTCTACGATTCGCTGGGCAGCCAGCACACCCTGTCGCAGTACTTCGTCAAGGGTACCGGCACCGCCGTGACGGTGCATTACGCGGTCGACGGCGGCGCCCCGCTGGGCACCACCACCGCCCTGGCGTTTTCCAACCTGGGCGCGCTGCCGCCGGTGCCGCCGACCACCACCCTGAACATCACCACCACCAACGGCTCGGCGCCGGTCGTGCTCGACATCAACTACGCCGGCAGCACCCTGAACGCCGGTGAAGCCATCACCACCACCAACAGCGCCGACGGCTACACCTCGGGCACCTTCATCGGCGTCGAAATGGCGGCGGACGGCTCGGTCATGGCCAAGTACAGCAACGAGCAGGCCCAGGTCGTCGCCACCGTGGCGCTGGCCACCTTCGCCGACGAAGGCTCGCTGACCGCGGTGAGCGACACCAGCTGGACCGCCAATTCCTTGTCCGGCACGCCCCTGTACGGCAACCCGGGCAGCGGCCTGGCCGGCAAGCTCAATACCGGCGCGCTGGAACGCTCAAATGTTGACATTACGTCAGAATTGGTGGGCCTGATGACGTCACAGCGCAACTATCAAGCAAATTCCAAGGTGATTTCAACAGAAAATCAGATGATCCAGTCCTTAATGCAGGCACTATAAGTGTCTGCACGGAAATACTTCAATACATTGAGGGAGCAACATGGATAAATTGATCTTTACAGCACTGAGCGGCGCCGAACGCGCGCTGAAGGCCCAGCAGGTCCACGCCAACAACCTGGCGAACATGGATACGACGGGCTTTCGCGCCAACCTCGAAATGTCAGCCACGCAAGCGCTGGGCGGCTCGGGCTTCGACGACCGCCACTATGTGCGGATGCAGTCCGATTCCGTCTCGGCCCGCTCCGGTCCGGTCAAGGAAACCGGGCGCGACCTCGATGTGGCCATCACCGGCAACGGTTACCTGACGGTGCAGTGGCAGGGTGGCGAAGCCTACACCCGCGCCGGCGCCATCAATATCGACGCCGACGGCGCGCTCTCGGTCAACGGCCATCCGCTGCTGGGCGAAGGCGGCCCGGTGGTGCTGCCGCCGCATAACGCGGTCACGATCGGTGCGGACGGTTCGATCTCGGTGCTCGCGCCGGGAACGGCCGACATGCAGGTGATCGACAAGCTGCGCCTGGTCAACGCCGAAGCCGGCGAAGTGACCAAGAACGAAGGCGGCCTGATCGTCTCGCGCAGCGGCCAGCCGCTCGCGGCCGATGAAACCGTGGTCGTGCGCGGGCGCCACCTGGAAGGCAGCAATGTGTCGGCGGTCGAAGAAATGGTCGCCACCATGAGCCTGAACCGCAGCTTCGAGATGCAGATGAAGCTGCTCAAGGCCAGCGACAACATGAACGAAGTCGGCAACCGCCTGCTCGGCAGCTGAAACACCTGACGCATCACTCAGTCAACGTTAAAGGAAAAGATCATGAATCCAGCAATGTGGATCAGCAAAACCGGGGTGCAAGCCCAGGACGCCAAACTGCAGGCGATCGCCAACAACCTGGCCAACGTCAACACCGTCGGCTTCAAGCGCGACCGCGTGGTGTTCGAAGACCTGTTCTACCAGATCGACCAGCAGCCGGGCGCGCAGCGCGCCGACAATACCCTGTCGCCGTCCGGCGTGCAGCTCGGTAACGGCACCCACCTGCTGGGCACCCAGAAAGTGTTCACCAACGGCAGCCTGCAAACGACCAGCCAGCCGCTCGACGTGGCCATTTCCGGCAACGGCTTCTTGCAGGTGCGCCGTCCGAACGGCGACCCGGCCTACACGCGCGCCGGCCAGTTGCAGGTCGACGCCACCGGCACCCTGGTCAACGCCCAGGGCTTGCCGCTGGTGCCGCAGATTACCGTGCCGAACAACGCCACCGCGATCACCATCGGTGAAAACGGCATGGTCTCGGCCACGATCGCCGGCAGCACCACGCCGTCCGAACTCGGCCAGTTGACCTTGTCGAACTTCGTCAACCCGACCGGCCTGTTGGCGCTCGGCGAAAACCTGTTTTCGGAAACCCCGGCCAGCGGCGCCGCCGCCGAAGGGCGTCCGGGCGATGGCGCTTTCGGTAAACTCAAGCAGGGCGCGCTGGAAGGCTCGAACGTGCAGGTGGTCGAAGAAATGGTCGACATGATCGCCGCCCAGCGCACCTACGAGATGAACACCAAGGTGCTCTCGGCCGCCGACAACATGTTGCAGTACCTGGCCCAGGCGGCCCGCTGATGAACGCCGTCGCCGCTTTGTTTGCGCTGGCCCTGCTGGGCGGTTGCGCCAGCAGCGTGCAGCCGCCAGCGCGCGCGATGGCCGACGAAACCGCCCCGCTGCCGCGTGCGGCGGTGCGCGGCGGCGTGTCGGGCGGCGTGTTCAATGCCGAGGCGGTGCCCCTGACGTCCGACAGCCGCGCTTTCCGCACCGGCGACGTGGTCACCGTGATCCTGCAAGAGACCACCCAGGCCAGCAAGCGCGCCGGCACCAGCATCAGCAAGGAGTCGAGCGTGGGCGTGACCGCGCCCGGCCTGCTCGGCAAAACGTTCCCGAAAGCGGCGATCGACCTCGCGGCCGAACGCGGCTTCGAAGGCGACGCCACCAGCACCCAGCAGAACGCCCTGTCCGGCGCGCTGACCGTGATCGTGCAGGAAGTGCTGCCCAACGGCCTGTTGCGCGTGGCCGGCGAAAAAAGCCTGACCCTGAACCAGGGCGAAGAATTCGTGCGCCTCAAAGGCTTCCTGCGCGCCGCCGACATCGACGCCGACAACCAGGTCTCGTCGCTGCGCGTGGCCAACGCGCAGATCAGCTACTCCGGCAAGGGCGCGCTCGCCAACGCCAACCAGCCAGGCTGGCTGACCCGCTTCTTCCTCGGTCCCTGGATGCCGTTCTAAACGCCGCATCGCTGTTCGTGTCGTTCTAAGGAAACACCATGCCATCTCGCGCTCTTTTCCGTACCCTTTCCCTCCCCCTTTCCGTGCTGGCGATGCTCTCCTGCCTGGCCGTGCCGGCGTCGGCCGCGCAAACCCTGCGCAACCTGGTCAGCGTGGAAGGCGTGCGCGAGAACCCGCTGGTCGGCTACGGCCTCGTGGTGGGCCTGAACGGCAGCGGCGACAGCACCCAGGTCAAGTTCGCCAGCCAGTCGGTGGTCAACATGCTCAAGCAGTTCGGCGTCAAGCTGCCGGACGGCGCCGAAGCGAAAAACAAGAACGTGGCCGCAGTCATGGTCAGCGCGGTGTTCCCGCCCGGCTACCGGCGCGGCCAGCCGATCGACGTGACCGTTTCCTCGCTGGGCGACTCGAAAAGCCTGCGCGGCGGCGTGCTGCTGCTCACCCAATTGCGCGCGGCCGACAATGAAGTCTACGCCCTGGCGCAAGGCAATGTGGTGGTCGGCGGCCTGAACGCGAGCGGCGCCAGCGGTTCCAGCGTCACCGTCAACACCCCGACCGGTGGGCGCATTCCCAACGGCGCCAACATCGAACGCGAAATCGGCAGCGATTTCTCGACCCGCGCCGAGGTCATGCTGCGCCTGAAAACGCCGCACTTCCAGACCGCCACGAATGTCGTCGAAGCCATCAACCGGCGCTTCGGCCCGCTCGCCACCACCGCCGACGGCGCCAGCATCGAAGTCATCGCCCCGGCCAACCCGACCGAGCGCGTGGCCTTCATGGCCAAGCTGCAGGCGCTGACGGTCGAGGTCGGCACCGACGTGCCGAAAGTGGTGTTCAATTCGCGCACCGGGACCGTCGTGATCGCCGAAGGCGTGCGCGTCAGGGCCGCCGCCGTCACCCACGGCGCGCTCAAGGTGGTGATCGCCGAAAGCTCGGCCGTGAGCCAGCCCGGCGCGTTTTCGGGCGGCCGCACCGCAGTCACCCCGCAATCGAAGTTATCGGTCGACCAGGGCTCGGGGCGCATGTTCAAATGGCCGGCCGGCGCCAAGCTGCAAACCATTGTCGACATCGTCAACAGTCTGGGCGCCTCGCCCGACGACATCATGGCGATCCTGCAAGCGCTCGACCAGGCCGGCGCCATCGAAGGCGAACTGGTCGTTATCTAAGGAGTCCCGCCATGAACCCACTCGACCTGACCACCACGCTCAACCGCGCCGGCATGGGCCCCGGCCATGAAGCGGCCATCGCCCCGGCCGCCGACCCGGTGTTCGTGGCCAAGGCCACCAAGGCCGCCATCGAATTCGAAAGTTTCTTTATCGGCAATATGCTGCAGCAAATGCGCAGCGGCACCCGCGCCATGGCCGACGACGACAGCGTCTTCAAGGACCCGGTCAACCGTGACATGCAAGACATGGCCGACAACATGATGGCCGGCCAGATGGCGCACCAGCGCGCCTTCGGCGTGGCCGACGCCATTTTGCGCCAGTTGCTGCCGTCCGCCGCCGCACCCGCTGCGGCGCCCGCCGCGCCGGCGGCCTCGTCCGCCATCCCGCTCCAAACTCCGCCACAAAAAATTTAATGGCGGCAAGTATTTGGTCGCCTTGTAGGTATGACGACCCAACCTTGCCGGCCCATCGAGTAAGCATCGAGAAAGAACTGACCCATGAGCATCATGAACAACGCCCTGAGCGGCGCCCTTGCTTCCCAACTCGCCCTGCAGGCCACCAGCCAGAACATTGCTAACCTGCAAACGAAGGGTTACACGCGCCAGTCGGCCCTGCTGACCGCAGTCGGTCCCCAGGCCGGCCCGCGCTCGGCCGGCAACGGGGTGGCGGTCAATACGCTACTGCGTTTTTCCGATGGCTACAAGAACCAGCAACTGTGGCGCGCCGCTTCCGGGGTCGGCCAGTATTCCCAGACCCAGCCGTACCTGACCCAGCTCGAGCGCGTGATGGGCGACAACGATGCCAGCCTGAGCAGCGGCGTCGACAAATTCTTCCAGGCGCTCAACGCGGTGGCCGGCGTCGATCCCACCTCGACCCCGCTGCGCCAGCAAGTGCTGACCGCCGCCGGCGCCATGGCGCAGCGCTTCAACAGCATGAACAACCTGTACAACGGCCAGCTGCAATCCTTGCGCGACCAGCGCAGCGCGATTGTCTCCTCGGCCAACGCCTCGATCAAGACCATCGCCGACCTGAACCGCCAGATCGGCCTGGCCAGCGCCTCCGGCAGCAGCACCTCGACCCTGGTCGATGCGCGCGACATGGCCATCGACGCCCTCTCCACGCAAGTTGGCCTGGAAGTGACCGACCAGCCCGACGGCACCCGCAGCATCTCGCTCAAGACCGGCCAGGCGCTGGTGATCGGCGACATCGCGGCGACCCTGGTGGCCGAAGGCGGCGCCACGCAAAACATGCGGGTCGACTTCGCCGGCTCCTCGTTCCAGCTCGACAAAGCCGCCGTCGGCGCCCAGCTCGGCGGCCTGGGCCTGTTCGAACGCGATATCTTGCTGCCGATGCAGCAAGACGTCTCCGACCTGGCCCAGCAGCTGGCGCAAAAGGTCAATACGCAACTGGCGGCCGGCTACACCATGAACGGCACCAACGGCGGCCCGCTGTTCGTGTTCACCCCGGGCAGCCCGTCGAACATGCTGCAGGTCACGGCCGGCTACCAGACCGCCGACCTCGCGTTTTCGGGCGATAATACCCCGGGCGACAGCGGCAACCTGCAAAAACTGATCAACATCAAGAAGCAGTCGGTCACCCTGTCCGGGATCGGCTCGGTCATGGTCAGCGACGCCGATTCCCAGCTGGTCGGCAAGCTCGCCGTCGACAGCCAGCAAAACCGGATCGCCCTGGCCACCGCCGAGACCATGCGCAACCATGCGATGGACGACTGGACCTCGACCAGCGGCGTGAACAAGGATGAAGAAGCGGTCAATCTGGTCGAGTACCAGAATATGTACCAGGCGAACATGAAAGTAATGTCAGTTGCCAACTCGCTGTTCGATGCGACGTTGGCCATGATGGGTTAAGGAGAAACGTATGCGGATTGCCACCAGCCAGTACCAATCGACGATGAATATCTCGCTCCAGCTGAACCAGGAGCGCATCAGCTACGTGAACCAGCAGATGTCGAGCCGCACCCGCATCCTGCTGCCGTCGGACGACCCGGTCGACACGGTGCGCATGTCGCGCCTGCACCGCGAAGAATCGGACGTCACCCAGTACCGCGCCAATATCGGCGCGCTCAAGATCCGCCTGACCAAGAACGAAGCCTACCTCGGCAGCATGGTCAACGACATGATGGCCGGCCGCGACCTGCTGGTCTGGTCGTCCGACGGCGGCAACGCCCCGGCCGACCTGGCCGCCATGGTCTCGCCCCTGACCGCGCTGCGCGAAAGCCTGCTCTACACCGCCAACTCGATCGACCAGGAAGGGCGCTACGTGTTTTCCGGCACCCAGACCGGCACCGTGCCGATTGCCTACAACGCGGCGGCCCCGGCCGGCTCGCGCTACAGCTACGCCGGCAACACCAACGACCAGACGGTGGTGGTCGGCAACGGCATCACCCAGGTTGCGAACGGCAACATGAACGGCATCGAAAGCATGCTCAACCAGCTCGACCTGACCATCGCCACCCTCGGCACCCCGGGCGCGACGGCCAACGACCCGACCGTGCGCGCGGTGCTGGCGGCCAACCTCGACGGCTTCGACAGCGCGCTCGAACTGATCTCCGGCAAGATCGCAGTGCTCGGCGGCGCCCAGAACATCATCAGCACGCTCGACGAAAACCACAGCAACGTGAGCCTGTCGAACCAGATGGCGCTGACCGACATCGGCCAGCTCGACTACGGCCTCGCCGCGACCGAGCTGAGCGGCTACACCAGCGCGCTGGAAGCGACCTACAAGGCGTACGCCAAGATCGGCAACCTGTCCCTGTTTGCGGCGCTATAACGCCATGGAAGCGATCCGCCCCACCACCAGTTCCACCAGCGGCCCGGCCGGCGCCAACAGCGTCAACGGCGCCGGCGTGCGCAGCGAAGCCGCCCCGGGCGCCGGCCAGGCGCGTCCTCCCCAACTCAATCCGGCCCAGCCGGTGCGGGGCGCGGCCCCGCCCTTGCGGCGCGGCCTGGCCAGCGTCGACCACCAGATCCAGGGCGACGTCGCCAGCGCCCAGCAAGCGCTCGACTTCCTCGAACAAGTGGCCGGCCAGCTGCAAGCGCTCAAAGGTGAAATCAGCGCCAGGCTCAGTTCGCGGCGCGGCGACAGCGGCGCCATCGAAGCGCATCTGCGCCAGCTCGGCGCGACCATGGACAAGCGGCGCCAGGCCAGCGGCGGCAGCGTCGACGCGCGCCTGAGCTTTTCCAGCCCCCAACCGGCCAGCCAGCGTTTCCGGATCAAGGGCCTGACCCTCGACATGCTCACCGCCGGGGCTGGCCAGACCCTGTCGTTCTCGGTCGGCAGCAACACCCAGCCGCTGACGGTGGTGGTCGACCCGACCCTCACGCGCGATGAAATCGTGGTGCGCTTCGACCGCGCGCTGGCGCCGGCCAACATGCGCGTGAGCGCCGACGGCAGCGGCGCGCTGGTCTTTTCCACGCCCGAAAACGCCTGGCCGATGGTGCGCGACTCGCTCTCGATCCAAGGGGTGGGACGGGTAGCGGTGGAAGCCGACACCGACGTCGTCGCGCCGCAGCAATGGCGGGCCGACGACAGCGACGCCTTGCGCCAGAGTTTGCATGAAGTCGTGCAAGCGCTCTCGCAAGTGCAGCGCTCGCAGGACGCGGCCAGCCAGGCGCTCAGTGCGGCGGCCGGCCGGGCTGCGGCCAACCAGCCGCCGGCGGCCGAAATCGAAGTGATGGCGCAGGATTTTGCCGACACCGCCAGCACGCCGAACTACGAGTCCTTGCTGGCGATCACCTCGGCGCTGGTCGGCATCAGCCGCGAGCGCGTGCTGGCCCTGCTCGGCCTGCATTAATCCCCCACCGGGGTCTGACCTCTGATTCGCAATTTTCGCGACTACCCTGCTTCAAGCGCGATTCCACCTACAACCGGGGTCAGAGCTTTTACAACCGGGGTCAGAGCTTTAACTTGAAATGTTTCGAGTTAAAGCTCTGACCCCGGTTTTGCGACACTCTGGCGGCATGCCGCCGCACTTGCCACCGTCCCTCGTCCGATGGGCATCGAATTGACTATAAGATAACTATCAGAAAAGATAGTGATTCCGCTGTTATCCTGCGGGTAATCTTGCCTGTAATGCAAATCAATGTATCAAACAGATTCGCAGAGCCGCCCATGTCCGAGCGGGCTGGCCGTGTAGCTGTGGGCGCCGTCCTGAAGCAGACACGCGCTATATCGACGAGAAGAAGCCTGTGTAAGGAAAGCGCCTGCGCTTCGCTGCGCAGGAATATGCCCGGTACATTAATTAACTGGAGAGCATGAACATGAGCACGGACAGCATCAAGCAGCAACTTCAAAACACCCCGATCGGGACTTACCTCATGGCCCACGGCCACTTTGGCGGGTCCATCAATGCGACGATCGAGCAGGGCAAGCTCAAAAGCATCGATTGGGCGAACGGCACCATGGTTCTTCACAGCACCACCTATGATCGCGACCATACGGTCGATATCGGCAAAGTGACCTATATCGACGACAGCCGCAGCGGCTCGGGCGCCCTCGGCTCGGCGCAGGCACCGGATTTGAGGCAGGTAGGAAACGATTGGTACCGGGGCGATGTGAAAGTTGAATAGAATCCTGGGCGTATGCCACGACGCCACCGCAGCCCAGGCTGCGGTGGCGTTTTCAATATTGCCGGCATCACATCGGAGTATCACACCGGGGTCAGACCCCGGTGTGGTTTTTGCGGTACGAAACCGGCAAGTCCGGCATCGGCTATGGCATCGGCAGCGCCGGCGTCGGGCCTGATGCTGGTGCGGCGCGACGGCTTAGTAGCGCCATCCCGATTAGCCCGGCCAGCGCAAGCAGCACGGCAATGATCTCTGCCTGGCTCGCATGCACGCCGCCGATGCTCATCACCGGGTTGACCCGGATTTGTTCAATTGCAAAGCGCTCGATACCGGCCAGCACCAAATACACAGAGAACAGCCAGCCGCTCCGGAAGCGGTGCTTGCGCAGCGCCCACAGCAGCGCGAAGCAGGCCAGCGCTATCACCGTCTCGTACACCGAGGTCGGATACACGCCCGGCGCGGCGATCACTTCGCCGAAGATATTGTTGTCGTAGGTTTGCGCCCAGAACCAGGTCGGCAGCCACTCAGGTTTCAGCGCCATGTTGGCGACCGTGCCCCAGTCGCCGTCGCCGGATACCTGGCAGCCGACGCGGCCGAGCGCGTAGCCGAGCATCATGGCGGGCGCCACCGCGTCGAGCAGCGGGCGGATCGGCAATTTCCAGCGCCGCAGGCACACCACGCCGGCCACCGTGCCGAGGATCAGCCCGCCGAACACGCTCAGGCCCGAGCGGCTGAAAATCATGCTCCACGGATTGAGAAGAAACTGGTCGGTATGCTCCAGGATATGGAACAGGCGCGCCCCGACAATGCCGACCAGCACCACGATGAAGGCCAGGTCGCTGACGATGTCCTGCGGTGGCACCGCCACCTCGGCCACGACGCCATCGTCGCCCTTGACGCGCTTGTACGCCGGTCCGACCCGGCCATCGGCATGCAGGCGCGCCAGTTCACGCTTGAGGCAGGCGGCCCCGGCCAGGATGGCGAACGCGACCAGCAGGCCGAAGGTGGCGATCGGCAAGGGCAGGTCGATGCCGGTCAGGTCCTTGACGACATCGCTGAGATACGGGTAAGACATACGTTTTCCTTCGTCAGCAGAAAGTTAGGAGTCAGCGCGCTGACCCCCATTAAGAAATAGCTTGTGGAATACAAAACGCCTTCCGCCGGACAGGTCCAGGGGAAGGCGTTATCGCTACGGAATGCAGTGCACTCCGTTGGCGCTAGTCAATTACGCGGAATCGCGGCCAGCTTTTTTACGCTCGTGCTCTTTCAGGTAGCGCTTGCGCAGGCGGATCGATTTTGGCGTGATTTCAACGAGTTCGTCGTCGGCGATGAATTCGACCGCGTATTCGAGCGACATCTGGATCGGCGGTACCAGGCGCACCGCTTCGTCGGTTCCCGACGAACGCACGTTGGTCAGCTGCTTGCCCTTGATCGGGTTGACGACCAGGTCGTTGTCACGCGAGTGAATGCCGATGATCATGCCTTCGTACACCGGGTCGTTGTGGACCACGAACATACGGCCGCGATCCTGCAGTTTCCAGATTGCGTAAGCAACAGCGGCGCCATCGTCTTGCGAGATCAGCACGCCGTTGCGACGGCCAGCCATTTCGCCTTTCGAGTTGTCGACCGGTGCGTACTCGTCGAACACGTGGCTCATCAAGCCGGTGCCGCGGGTCAGGGTCATGAATTCGCCCTGGAAGCCGATCAGGCCACGCGCAGGAATCTTGTATTCCAGGCGAACACGGCCCTTGCCGTCCGATTCCATGTTTTGCAGGTCGCCACGACGACGGCCCAGTTCTTCCATGACGCCGCCCTGGTTGGCTTCTTCAACGTCGACCGACAGTTGCTCGAACGGCTCGTGACGCACGCCATCAACCATTTTGAACACCACGCGTGGACGCGATACGGCCAGCTCGAAGCCTTCGCGACGCATGTTTTCGATCAGAATCGTCAGGTGCAATTCACCACGGCCCGAGACTTCGAAAATCGTGTCGTCGTCGGTTGGCGCTACGCGCAGGGCAACGTTGGCTTTCAGTTCGCGGTCGAGGCGGTCGCGCAGCTGGCGGCTGGTGACGAACTTGCCTTCGCGGCCGGCCAGTGGCGAGTTGTTGACCATGAAGTTCATGGTCAGGGTTGGCTCGTCGACGGTCAGCATCGGCAGCGCTTCCGGGGTGTCCGGCTGGCAGATGGTCGAACCGATGCCGATTTCGTCGATACCGTTGATCAGCACGATGTCGCCGGCAACCGCTTCGTCGACCAGCACGCGCTCAAGGCCCTTGAAGTTCAGCACCTGGTTGATGCGGCCCTTGATCGGGGTCGAATCAGGACCGTTCAGGACGATCACGTCCTGGCCGGACTTGATGCGACCGCGCGAGATGCGGCCAATGCCGATCTTGCCGACGTACGACGAGTAATCGAGCGAGGTCACTTGCATCTGCAGCGGGCCGTCCGGATTGTCGTCACGCACAGGAACGTGCTTGAGGATGGCTTCGAACAGCGGGGTCATGTCGCCTTCGCGCACTTCCGAGTCCAGGCTGGCGTAGCCGTTCAGGGCCGATGCGAACACGACCGGGAAGTCGAGCTGTTCGTCGGTGGCGCCCAGTTTGTCGAACAGTTCGAACGTCTGGTTGATCGCCCATTCGGCGCGTGCGCCCGGACGGTCGATCTTGTTGACGACGACGATCGGCTTCAAACCCAGCGCCAGCGCTTTACGCGTCACGAAGCGGGTCTGTGGCATCGGGCCTTCTTGCGCATCGACCAGCAGCAGGACCGAGTCGACCATCGACAGCACGCGCTCGACTTCGCCACCGAAGTCGGCGTGGCCTGGGGTGTCGACGATGTTGATGTGGGTGCCTTCGTATTCAACCGCGCAGTTCTTCGACAGAATCGTGATGCCACGTTCTTTTTCGAGGTCGTTCGAATCCATTACGCGGGTTTCGACTGCCTGGTTTTCACGGAAGGTACCGGATTGGCGCAGCAGCTTGTCCACGAGCGTGGTTTTGCCGTGGTCAACGTGGGCGATGATAGCGATGTTACGAATTGCGCGTTTTGGATTTGACATGGTCGTAAGGAACGGAAATGTACGTGGTGTACGAAGGTGTACGGTGCTGCTTAAATCAGGAACCGACTAGTATAGCACGCTAAACCGGCGTATTGCGCAGCATCAAATTGAAAAGCCCTGCAATTTCAATGGCTTGCTGCTTTTTTCACCACAGACACGCACCGGCCCGGTGCAATTGTGACGGCTTTTCGTGTCCGCGGCATGACAAGCGCCGCGATTGCCACACCCGCCCCGGCGCAGCATAATCGCCTGTCTTGATAAATTGGAAATCATGATGAACGATCAAGCGGACAACGATAGCGACACCAGTGGCTGGGACGCCATCAACGCCAGCCTGGCGCAGCTGTATCCCGGCCAGGAGCCACGCCACGCGGCGCCGGTGCGCTCGGCGATGTTGGGCGGCGGCGATCCGCTGGACGGCATCAGCGTCTACCACAGCACAGAGGGAGTGCCGCACTGGCACTACGTCAGCTATGGCCTGTCCGAACTGTACGGCAAGGAGTCCGAGGACCCGGACCACAGCGGCTATGGCCTGGAACTGACTTTCCGCCTGCGCGCGCTGCCGGGCGAGACCGAAGCGCCGTCGTGGGCCTTCGATTTCCTGCAAAACCTGGCACGCTACGTTTTCCGCACCGGCAATGTCTTCCGGGACGGTCACTGGATGACCGCCAACGGCCCGATCGCGCTCGATACGCCCACCCGGATCTGCTCGATGGCCTTTGCCAGCGACCCGCAGCTACCGGCCATCGACAGCGTCAATGGCCGCGTCGAATTCGTGCAGATCGTCGGCCTGACGCTCGAGGAAGAGCGCGCGGCAACCCGCTGGGCGCCAAGGAAATTGCTCGACGCCCTGCTGCCGCACATGCCGCTGTGGATCACCGACCTCGAGCGCGCCAGCCTTCTTGATCTGCCCGATGTCGGCGCGGCAGTGGCGGCCGGCATGGCGCGCGACGGTTCTTCGACCGGCCACATCTTCACCGATGTGCTCGAGGTAGCCGAACTGGCGCGCGGCGGCGGCGGCGCGGCGCTCCAGGTCACGCTGGGCGCGCGCCAGGTTGCCGATCTGCTGGCCCTGCTCCCCCTGCGGCTGCCGTTCGGGCACGCGTTGACCCTGGCCGGCAGCGACTGGCAACTGGTGTTCGAGCTTGCCGAGATCGACGACGCGGTGCTGGAAGACCAGACGCTGACCGTCTTCATGCGCCCCGCCACGCTGGCCGCCTTCGCGTCGACCCTGGCGCCGCGCGAAGGCGACTACCACCTGGCTGGCCTGGCGCAAGTCGCGTGGTCGGTCAAGAAGACCCTGATCAGGGATGCCAACGGGGTGGTGGTGCAGACCATCGGCTAAGCGCCTGTCCGCCTATTCGTACACCGTGCCGATCGCCAGCGGACGCGTCACGGCGTTCACCCTGGCCCCGGCCGGCAGGTCGGCAAAGCGCACCGTGACCACCTGGTACAGGCCCATCGAGCCATCTTCGAACGGATGCGCGGCCTGCGGCGCGAGCGCGCGCGGCGCTTCCGCGCCGCTTTCCAGCGCGACCTCGGGCGTTGATCCGGCCGGATACACGATCGTCACGCCGGCGCACTGCTTGCCCAGCAAGCGCATGCGGTAACCCGAGGCGCGCTGCGCCGCCAGCAATTGCTCACAGGCTTCGCGCAACAGGCTGGCGTCGTACAGGCCGTCGTCGCGCTCGCGGATGCTGTAGCGCCCGCTGAAGTAATAGTTGCCCTTTTGCCGGTTCAGGGTGATCACCGCGTCATCCTCGTAGGCCTGCTTTTCCATCGGCAGCACCGCCCGTCCCATGGCGTCGACCGGCACCTCGAAGCGGGTGCGCGCGCCGGCCACCGACAGGCGCAGGCCGTCGAGCGGCAGGTCGGGGCGCAGCGGGCGCACTTGCAGATGCGCCTGGATCAGTGGCCGCGTGCGCACGAACGGGCCGAAGAAGGCAGCGGCCTTGTAGGCGCGCCGGTAGCCGATCCATTCCGGGTCGCGCTGCGCGTTCACTTCCACGGTGGTGATCGTATCAGTATCGGCAACAGGCGCGGCGGCCGGTGCGAGGGCAGGCAGGCAAGCGGCAAGCAAGAGCAATTTCGTCAGCGTTTTCATGAGCGGCAATACAGAAGGCGGGACCGTCATTCTAGTGCAGGGCCGCGCTGGCGCCATGTGCCGGAAGGTAGAGATGGCGCATGACTTCCGGCACTGACCGGCGCCACCCGCCGTCACGTAAAATTGCAGCCTTGACAGCAAGCGCTCCCGGCGCATACAGGCGCCATGATGATATTCCGATTCGATCAGCTTTTCCCGCGTGCCGTATGGCCCCTGGCCTGCCTGCTGGTGGCGGGACCGGGCTGCGCTCTGCTATGGATCTACCCGCCCGATGCCGACTCTTTCCATAGCGTGGGCGGGTACCTGGCCCGCAGCGTGGCGGCCCGCTTCACGAGCGCGCCATCGGCCCTCGTCGCCGGCACCGACCGCATCGAACTGACCGCCCTGTTGCTGCGCCTTCTGCGGACCGGCTGCGCCATCGGTTTTGCCGCGCTGGCCTGGCTGCGGGCCAGCGGAACGGCCTGGCCCGCCGTGCTGCGCTCGCCGGCGGCGCTGGCGCTGCAATTGTGCCTGGCCGTGGTCGGCGACATGGGCCTGATTTATGTCTTCACCGCCCAGCTCGGCACACTCCCGCTGCGCGACGCCATGCGCTGGCTGGCGGGGGCGATCGTCCTGGCATCGGCTGTGGCCTTGCTGACGATTGTGGCGCTGCGCATGTCCGATGGACGTTTTGTCATGGCCTGCACGCTCGCGGCCGCCGAAGCGGTGATCATGTGCATCGTCACGGCGCTGGTGCTGGTGGCCCTGCGCGAACGGCGCGCGCGCGTGGCGTTAGCCGCAGCGCATGCCGAACTGCAGGCAACCCAGGCGCTGCTGACCGAAGCGGTGCGCGCCAGCGAGCGCATGCGCCTGGCGCGCGACCTGCACGACATGGCCGGCCACCACCTCACCGCGCTCAAGCTGCACCTGGACCTGGCCAGCCGCCAGGCCGGGGCCGCCGCCCCGCCGTCGCTGGCCACTGCCAGCACCCTGGCCGCCACCCTGCTGGCCGACGTGCGCCTGCTGGTGAGCAGCGAACGCGGCGGATGCGATATCGACGTGCGCCTGGCGCTGCAGACGCTGTGCGCCGGCATTCCGGCCCCGCGTATCGCGCTCGACATCGGCGAGCGGCTCGGGATCGATTCGGCAGCGGTCGCCCATGCCGTGTTTTGCGCGGTGCAGGAAGCGATCAGCAACGCCATCCGCCACGCGGGCGCGGCGGCCATGACAATCGCCCTGCGGCGCGACGCCAAAGGCGTCCTGGTGCTCGACATCGCCGACGACGGCCGTGGCAGCGGTGGCGCGGCCGAAGGCAATGGCTTGCGCGGCATGCGCGAACGGCTGGACCAATTGGGCGGCACGCTGCTGGCCGCCAACGGCGCGCCGCATGGCTTTGCGCTCAACATCCGCCTGCCGCAAGCGGGAACGCAAGCGGGAACGCAAGCGGGAACGCAAGCGGGAGCGGCGGCATGATCCCGATCCGCATCGTGCTGGTGGACGACCAGATGCTGGTCAGGAGCGGCATTCGCGGCCTGCTCGACCTGACGCAAGATATCCGGGTGGTGGCCGAAGCGGCCAATGGCGATGAAGCGGTGGGCGTGATCGCGCAGGCGCAGGCCGATGTGCTGCTGCTGGACGTGCGCATGCCGCAGTGTTCGGGCATCGAACTGCTGCGCAGGCAACAGGGTTTGCTGCCGCCGACCATTCTCCTGACTACCTTCGACGATGACGAAGCGCTGTTCGACGGCATGCGCGCCGGCGCACGCGGCTTTCTGCTCAAGGATATTTCGCTCGAACGGCTGGCCGACGGCATCCGCAGCGTCGCCGCCGGCGCCACCCTGTTCCGCCCGGGCCTGACCGAACGCACCCGCGCCGCCTACGAACAGGCCAGCGGCCTGGCGCTGCCGGCCTGCGGCGGCGCGCGCCTGACCGCGCGCGAGACCGAAATCCTGGCGCTGATGGCGGCCGGCTTGAACAACGCCGAAATCGGCGCCGCGCTCGGGCCGAGCGAAGGCACCATCAAGAACCACGTCTCGAACATCCTCGCCAAGCTCCTTGTGCGCGACCGCGTGCGCGCGGTGCTGCGCGGGCTCGAACTTGGCTACATCTGACCACCCACTCCGACAGGAAACCATGACCATCCCAAGCCCGGCGCGTTACCGCGCCAGTGTCGCCGCCCTCACCCTGCTGGCCGCCATCGGCCTGCCTGCGGCGGCGCAGTCGCCCACCACCCAGATGCCGGAAGGCACCACCGACGTCGACCTGAGCCTGATTGCGGCGCTGGTGCCGGTCAGCGAGGGCCGCAGCGCGATGAAGGCAATCGTGCTGCCAAGCATATCGGCGCAGTGGAGCAACGGCATCTTCGCCGAACCGGGCGAGCTCGGCATGCAACTGTCGGAAGATCCGATGCTCAAGTTCGGCCCCGTGCTCAGCTACGGCACGCGCTCGCGCCGCGCCGACGACCGCGAAGACAAGCTGCGTCTGGGCATCGAGGTAGGGGCGTTTGCGCATTATCAGTGGGCGCACAACATCGGGCTGCATTCGAGCGTGATGTACGGGGGCGGCGACGAGCGCAGCGGCGTGCGCCTGAACCTGGGCGCCAGCTACGGCATGCGGCTCTCGACGCACCAGTCGCTCAATGCGAACCTGGGCATGAACCTGGTCAACAAGGGCTTCATGCAATCGTCTTTCGGGATTTCAGCGGAACAGGCGGCGCGCAGCCGCAGGCAGGCCTACCAGGCCAGGGCCGGGATCAAGAATATCGACCTGACGCTACGCTGGAATGTGGACCTGAGCACCAAGTATGCGCTGAGCAGCGGCGTGAACGTCTCGCGCCTGATGGGCAGCGCGGCCGACAGCCCGCTGACCGACAGTCCGCACAACGTCGCCGTGTTCACGGCGCTGACCTATCACTGGTGATCGGCGGCGCCACCGTTGCGGCGCTTCCTGAACTGGCGCCAGGTGTCCACCACCAGCCATAGCGCCACCCCCAGCAGGCAGGCCAGGTGCAGCGCGCGCACCGACACCAGCCCGAGGAAAGGGTTGGCGCTCGATAAGGGCCACCAGGGCTCGGTGTCGCTGTGCATGATGGCGTCGAGCACGACATGCGAAAACGTGCCGAGAAAGGCGCCCATGCAGGAGGCGAGCCAGCTGATCCGTTGATGCGGAATGCGCAGCAGCCGCAGCACGAACTCGCTGACCGGTTTGCCGGTCAGCGCGGCCACGGCGCCGATCAGCAGCGCGCCCGGTACGCTGTGCGTGGGGCCATGCACGATGCTGCTGGCGGCAATCAGGCGCACCAGCGGCTCCAGGTCCATCAGCACTTGCGCGCCGCCGAACACCATGAAGCTGAAATGACGCCCGCCGATGGCCTTCATCGCCGCACCCGGGCCCAGATGAAAGGGGGTGAACGGCATCCTAAGCGCGGTTATCCGTGTAATAGTTCAGTTCCAACAAAACTTTTTCGCCAAAAGCCATCATCGCCATGCCTGTTTTTAATAGAAACGCCATCGTTTTACTTGCCGCTCTGCTCGTTGGCTTGCCCGCCAGCGCCCATGGCGCCTGCGCCCCGGGAAGCGATACCATCCTTAATTATAGAGGCCAGATCGACGACAAATACAAGGTTGCCATCAGCCTCAAATTTGCAGGGAAGTCGGTCACGGGCGACTATTATTATGCCAGTCAACGCAAGAATATCGCGCTGCGCGGCACGGTCGACGGTCACTTGATGATCGAACTTGAAGAGCTCGACCAGAAAGGTGAGGTGAGCGCCAGCTTCGACCTCAGCGGGAACGCCGGCTGCCAGACCTTGCTCGGCACTTGGCGCAAGCGCGGCGCGGCTGGTGGCATGCGCGTTTATGTAGAACTGGAAAACGAAACGTCGGGAGAATTGAGTCACCGCTATCGCATTGCCGGGGCGGAAAACGACGAACGCATCCATCAAGGCGCGACCCGCTTCTGGCAAGCGGTAAAGGATGGGAACAGGCAGCTTGTGGCCGGCAGCGTGCATTACCCGGTGTCGGTGAGGATCAAAGGGCGCAAGACGACCTTGCGCAGCCCGGCGGACCTGCTGGCCAATTACGATGCCGTGTTCAGCAAAGCCTACCGGGAGGCCATCTTGAACGCCGTGCCGCACAATATGTTCGCCAATTACAAGGGCATCATGCTCGGCAGCGGGCATGTCTGGTTCAATGCAGAGGGCGACGTCATGGCCCTCAACAACTGATGCTGCCCGCCCGCGCCGCGCCCCACCCCAGGTGGAAAGGCGTGGGCGGCATTACGCGTGCGCGGCGGCGATCAGGCGTTCGGGCGCCAGGATCGCGTATTCCTGCAAGTTCGCCGTGCCCAGCAGGCGGGTGTCGTGATACACCCGCACCCGGCCCAGGGTGTCCGGCAAAACCAGTCCCTCTTCCTTGCCGAGCGCCAGGCGCTGGCCTTGCAGGAAGCGCCTGGCCAGTTCCTCGGTCAATTGCACCGCGGGAAAACTCGAGAGCAAGGCATCGACCGGGGCCAGCAGGGTCAGCGGCGCCTCGTGCGCCTGCAGGGCTTCCAGGGTCACCATGCCGTCGATGGTCAGGGTGCCGACCTGCGTGCGGCGCAGTTCGATCAGGTGCGCGCCGCAACCGAGCGCGTGGCCGATGTCTTCGCCCAGCACGCGGATATAGGTCCCCTTGCTGCAAGTAACCGCCAGCTTCAGCAGCGGCGTCTCGAACGAGATCAGTTCGAGCTTGAGGATGGTGACCGGGCGCGCTTCGCGTTCGAGCGTGATGCCTTCGCGCGCGTATTCGTAATAGGCCTTGCCGTCGCGCTTGAGCGCCGAGTACATCGGCGGCACTTGCATGATGGGGCCGCGAAACTGCGGCAGCACCGCTTCGATCTGGGCCAGGGTGACGTCGACATCGCGCATGTCGATCGCTTCGCCTTCGGTGTCGCCGGTGGTAGTGGTGATGCCCAGGTGAACCGTGGTCTCGTAGCTCTTGTCGGCTTCGAGCAAGTCTTGCGAGAATTTGGTCGCTTCGCCGAAGCACAGCGGCAATAAACCGGTGGCGAACGGGTCGAGCGTGCCGGTGTGGCCGGCTTTCTTGGCGTTGAGCACGCGCTTGGCCTTGATCAGCGCGTCGTTGGACGACAGGCCGACCGGTTTGTCGAGCAGCAGCACGCCGTCGACCAGGTCGCGCACGCGTTTGGTATGGGCTTGTTTCATGCTGGCTTAGTCGGCGTCCGGCTTGTTGGCGCTAGGCGACGCATCCTCTGGGACCGGGTCCGGCTCGGCGTCGGCGGCACGGGTGGCGTTGGCCTGGTCGATCAGGAGCGACATTTCCATGCCGCGCGAGGTCGAGGTGTCGTGCACGAAGTGCAGCATCGGCAAGGTGTGGATGTGCAGGCGCTTGCCCAGCTGGTTGCGGATGAAGCCGGCGGCGGCGCCGAGGCCGTCGACCGTGTTCTTGATCGCATCCTTGTCGTCCTTGAACATGGTGAAGAACACCTTGGCGTGGGCGTAGTCGGGGGTGATCTGGACTTCGGTGATGGTGATCATGCCGATGCGCGGGTCTTTCAGACCGTACGCGACGATTTCGGCCAGGTCGCGCTGGATCTGGTCGGCCACGCGCAAGCCGCGGGCGGGAATGGTTTTGCTGTGTTTAGCCATGGTCGTATACTACTCTTTATGATTTTGTAGGGTGGAAAAGCGAAGCGCCGCAGCGGGCGTCAGTGGCTAATACCACAAACTTAAAAACCGTCATTCCCGCGCAGGCGGGAATCCAAGTACCTTCGCTCAGCGTGAAGGCTTGGATTCCCGCCTGCGCGGGAATGACGGTTTGTGGGACGGTGGCCGCAATAGCGTCAGGCTGACGGCCACCGGAGGCGCCCCGTTTCCAGGGCGCCCACTGTGCTGCATCCAACGATTACAGCGTACGGGCGATCTCTTGAACTTCGAACACTTCGAGGACGTCGCCGACTTCGATATCGTTGTAGTTCTTGAGCGACAGGCCGCACTCCAGACCGGCGCGGACATCTTTCGCGTCGTCCTTGAAGCGCTTGAGCGAGTCGATCTCGCCAGTCCACACAACAATATTGTTGCGCAGCAGGCGTACCGAGGACGAACGCTTGACCACACCATCGGTGACCAGGCAACCGGCAATCGCGCCGACTTTCGAGACCAGGATAACCTGGCGAATCTCGACCTGGCCGGTGATGTGCTCGCGCTTCTCCGGTGCCAGCATGCCCGACAAGGCCGCTTTGATCTCGTCGATCGCATCGTAAATGATGTTGTAGTAGCGAATGTCCACGCCGTTCGACTCGGCCAGCTTGCGCGCCTGGGCGTCAGCACGGGTGTTAAAGCCGATGATGACCGCTTTCGATGCGACCGCCAGATTGACGTCGGACTCCGTAATACCACCCACCGCCGCGTGAACAACCTGAACGCGCACTTCGGAAGTCGACAGTTTTTGCAGCGAGCCGACCAGCGCTTCCTGCGAACCCTGTACGTCGGTCTTGACGATGACCGGCAGATTCTTGACTTCGCCTTCGCCCATGTTGTCGAACATGTTCTCGAGCTTGGCAGCTTGCTGCTTGGCCAGTTTGACGTCGCGGAACTTACCTTGACGGAACAGACCAATTTCACGCGCTTTACGCTCGTCGGCCATGACCATGACTTCTTCACCGGCAACCGGCACTTCGGTCAAGCCCTGGATTTCGACCGGGATCGACGGACCAGCTTCGCTGATCGCCTTGCCGTTTTCGTCCAGCATGGCGCGCACGCGGCCATACGAGGAGCCAGCCAGGATCACGTCGCCGCGACGCAAGGTACCGGACTGCACCAGGATCGTCGCGACAGGGCCACGGCCCTTGTCCAGACGTCCCTCGACCACCAGGCCACGCGCTGGCGCGTCGATCGGGGCTTTGAGTTCCAGTACTTCGGCTTGCAGCAGAACCTGTTCCAGCAAGGCATCAATGCCTTCGCCGGTCTTGGCCGACACCGGCACGAATGGCGATTCGCCACCGTATTCTTCCGGCACCACTTGTTCCGCAACCAGTTCCTGCTTGACGCGGTCCAGGTTGGCGCCCGGCTTGTCGATCTTGTTGATCGCGACCACCAGCGGTACGCCGGCAGCTTTTGCGTGAGCAATCGCTTCCTTCGTCTGCGGCATCACGCCATCGTCGGCGGCAACCACCAGGATCACGATGTCAGTCGCTTTCGCTCCCCTTGCACGCATCGCCGTAAACGCTTCGTGACCCGGGGTGTCGAGGAAGGTGATGATGCCGCGCGGCGTTTCGACGTGGTAAGCGCCGATGTGCTGCGTGATCCCGCCCGCTTCGCCCGACGCCACTTTGGCGCGACGGATGTAATCGAGCAACGAGGTCTTACCATGGTCGACGTGACCCATGACGGTGACCACCGGTGCGCGCGAGACGGCTTCGAAGTGGGCGTGTTCGCCCTGGTCGGCCAGCAGTGCTTCCGGATCGTCGAGTTCAGCCGCAAATGCCTTGTGGCCCATCTCTTCGACCAGAATCATCGCCGTTTCCTGGTCCAGCACCTGGTTAATGGTGCACATCTGGCCCAGCTTCATCAGCTGTTTAATGACTTCGGATGCCTTGACCGACATCTTGTGCGCCAGTTCGGCGACCGTGATGGTCTCAGGAACGTGAACGTCCTTGATGACCGCTTCGGTCGGCGCCTGGAAATTGGTTTCGCGGTCATCGCTGTGCGATGGACGACGGCCCTTGGCGCCACCGCGCCAGCTGTCGCGGCCACCCGGCGAACCGGTGTTGCCACGTGGCTTGATCGAGCCCGGCGCGCCGCGTTTTTTCGCGTCGTCCGACCAGGTCGAGGAGACATTGGCCGACTTGATCGACTTCTTGTCCGCCGTAACCGGCTTCTTGTCGCCTGGCTTGTCGCCCGGCTTCTTGTCGGCTGGCTTGTGCAGGGTGCCTTCAGGCGGCTTCGGCTTGATCGCGGCGACCGGCGGCGGAACGGGTTCCGGCGCCTTGATCGCGCGACGCGGCGCATTCATCATGGCCTTGATCTGCGCGACTTCATCGGCCACGGCCTTGCGGGCGCGGTCGTTCGCTTCGGCGCGGGCCGCAGCTTCTTGTGCAGCGACAGCAGCCTTTTTCTTGGCTTCGTCGGCGGCAGCTTTCTTCGCTTCGTCGGCGGCAGCCTGGTCGGCGCCGGCAGCGGCCGCCGCGGCGGCAGCGGCTACGCGCTTCGCTTCGGCATCTGCTTCTTTTTTAGCGTCGGTCTCGGCCTGCTTGGCCTGGGCTTCTTTTTCAGCGTCGAGCTTGGCGAGGCGCTCCTGCTTTTCACGCAGGTCGGCTTCCTGGCGCGCAATCAGCTCTTGCTGACGGCGTGCTTCTTCCTCGCGACGGGCCACTTCGGCCGCGTCGATCACCGGTGCAACGGGCGCGACCGGTGCCGGCGCGGGCGCCGGTGCCGGATCGTCGCGCTGCACGAAGGTGCGCTTCTTGCGTACTTCGACCTGGATCGTGCGCGACTTGCCAGTGGCGTCAGCCTGCTTGATCTCGGTGGTTTCTTTGCGCGTCAGCGTGATTTTCTTCTTCTCGGTGTCGGTCGCCGTGCCGTGGGTACGGCGCAGGTGATCCAACAACTTATCCTTATCATCTTTCGACAATGGATCTGACGTCGAACTTTTATCGACGCCGGCAGAACGCAGCTGCGTCAGCAGCAAATCTGCAGGCATCTTCAGTTCGGTGGCAAATTGGGCTACGTTGTTACTCGCCATTCAGTCCTCTTTTCTTTGTGTCGAGACAGATGATAAGGTTACTCAAATTAAGCCTTGACCACTTCTGCCAGGCTCCAGGCTTTCGCCTGCAGCGCCTTGGCGCGGTCGTCATACTTTGAGTCGACCAGCTTCATCTCGTCGTCGGTCACATCATTAAATTCATTCTTGATCAGATCACGTGCACGGTCCGACGCCAGCGCCAAAATAGCGCCAAATTCGTCGTACGCGAGCGCCGCGAACGCCTCAACGTTCTTGATACCGGCCAGGCCCAGCTTGCCCGCAGTGTTGCGGTCCATGCCTTCCAGGTTAACCAGCTGCTCGTCCATCCCTTCCAGGCCTTCTTCTGAAGCAATTGCTTCAGTCACCAGCGCATCACGGGCACGGGTCCGCAGTTCGTTGACGGTATCTTCGTCGAAGGATTCGATATCGAGCATCTCGGAAATCGGCACATACGCGATTTCTTCCAGGCTAGCGAATCCTTCTTCCACCAGGATGTCGGCCACTTCCTGGTCGACGTCGAGTTTTTCCATGAACAGTGCGCGCACTGCCGCGGTTTCCTGAGCCGATTTATTCTCGGACTCTTCCGCTGTCATGATATTGATCTTCCAGCCGGTCAGCTCGGCAGCCAGGCGCACGTTCTGGCCGGAGCGGCCGATCGCGATTGCCAGGTTTTCCTCGTCGACCACGACGTCCATCGCATGCTTTTCTTCGTCGACCATGATCGACGAGACATTCGCCGGCGCTAAGGCGCCGATGACGAATTGGGCCGGATCTTCCGACCACAGCACGATGTCGACGCGCTCGCCGCCCAGTTCACCGGTCACTGCCTGCACGCGCGAACCGCGCATGCCGACGCAGGTGCCGATCGGGTCGATGCGCTTGTCGGCCGTATACACGGCGATCTTGGCGCGAACGCCGGCGTCGCGCGCTGCCGATTTAATTTCGAGCAAGCCTTGTTCGATTTCCGGCACTTCCAGTTCGAACAGCTTCATGATGAATTCCGGCGCGGTACGCGACAGGATCACCTGCGGGCCGCGCATATTGCGGTCGATGCGCAGGATGTAGGCACGAACGCGGTCGCCGATGCGCAGATTCTCTTTCGGGATCATCTGGTCGCGTGGCAGGCGTGCTTCGATCTTGCCCGATTCGACGATCGCGTCGCCGCGTTCCATGCGCTTGATGGTGCCGGTCACGAGCGAGTCGCCACGCTCCAGGAAGTCGACCAGGATCTGTTCGCGCTCGGCGTCGCGGACACGCTGCAGGACCACCTGTTTGGTGTCTTGCGCGAAGCGGCGGCCGAACTCGACGGACTCGATCGGTTCTTCGATGTATTCGTCGACTTCGATGTCGGGGATGTTTTCCTTGGCTTCGAAGTGCAGGATTTCCTGGTCCGGCAGTTGCAGGCCAGCCTCGTCGGGCACGACGTGCCAGCGGCGGAAGGACTCGAACTCGCCCGAATCACGGTCGATGGACACGCGAATGTCGACTTCGCCCTCGTAACGCTTCTTCGTGGCTTGCGCCAATGCGAATTCGAGCGCCCCGAAGACCACATCTTTATCGACATTTTTTTCGCGCGCCAGCGCGTCAACCAATAACAAAACTTCGCGGCTCATGCTTTGCGTCCCTTAAAATCCACTTGCGGCACCAAACGGGCCTTATCCAAGTCGGCGAGCGTAAACTCCAACAGCGCCGGACCATCCTTGCTTTCAAATTCCAATGCGATATTCTCGCCTTCCGGGGCCTGCAAGATACCGGTGTAGGTCTTGCGGTCGGCCGTGCCGGGCATGGCCACGCGCAGCTTCACGGTGCATTCGCAACCGGCGAAACGCGCGAAATCGGCCAGGGTACGCACCGGGCGGTCGAGCCCCGGCGAAGAGATTTCCAGGCGCTCGTAGTTGACGTTTTCCACAGTCAATACGTGCGACAGCTGGTGACTCACGGTGGCGCAGTCCTCGACCGTAATCGGGCCTTTTTCGGCCGCCTCGGCTGCAGTGAAATCGATATACACGCGCAGGATGCCGCGCTCGCCCCGTTCGACATCAACGAGTTCGTAGCCCAGGCCACTGACTGTCTTGGCGATTAATTCAAACTGCTGCAAACAAGTTCTCCAGATCACGGCCCCGCAGGACCACTAAAAACGATTTACCAAAAAAAAAATGGGCATGTGCCCATCTTCCTATACTCCCAACCAGATGAAAGCACTTGCACCAGTCTGTGGTGGGAAGAACTTTTATTAGGCTGCAGATTATAACCTGTTATCGGGCCGTTCGCAATCCGATGACTGGCAAATGAACAGGCATACAACACTTATCAAGTTTAAAACAAAAGCCGCGTTCACGGTGCTGTGGGCAGCGCCGTGCGCGCCGCTTCGGTCACAAAACAACACCGCCACCGTCGTTCCCGGCCTCGACCAACCCCTTGGCGGGAACGACGGCTTGCTTAACCCCGGCGACCGCGACGCGGCATGCCGTGATCGGCGCTGCGTGGACCTTGCGGACCCTGCGGACGACGATTCCCGCCACCCGCATTCCCGAAACCGAAGGTCGTCTGCAATGGATCCGGCTGGCGCGGCCCTTTGGCCCCGCCACCACCATTGCCGCCATTGCCACCGCCACCACCCGGACGACCGGTGCGTGGCTGCCCATCGCCCTGCGGACGCGCCGAACGCGGCTGGCCGTCACCCTGCGGACGGCCCTGGCCTTGGCCTTGGCCCTGGCCTTGGCCACGACTCTGCCCATCGAAACCGCCGGCGCTGCGCGCCTGCCCGCCCATGCCGCCCATGCCGCCCGCACCACCCGGACGCCCTTGCGGACGGCCACCGGCGCCGCGCCCCGCACCGCCACGCCCGTTCGGCGGACCGAACGGATCCGCATTGCGGTTGGCGTCGACGCGGTCGATGCGATTGCCATCGGAACGCTTGTCCTCATCGCTGCGCGGCTTGGCGTCGCTGCGGCCTTTCGGACCGCGCGCGTCGGCGCCGGCGCCCTTCTTCTCGACGCCGAACGCAACGAGCAGGTCGCGCACGGTGTTTTCTTCCATCTCATCCCAACGACCGCGCTTGAGGTTGCTTGGCAGGGTCATGATGCCGTAGCGGGTACGGATCAGGCGCGAGACGGTCAGGCCGACCGCCTCGAACATGCGGCGCACCTCGCGGTTGCGGCCTTCGCCGATGACCACGCGATACCATTTGTTGATGCCCTCGCCGCCGCCATCGGCGATCTTGGTGAACGACGCCACGCCATCGTCGAGCTCGACGCCGGCCAGCAGTTTCTGGCGCATGCCCTCTTCCAGCTCGCCCAGGGTACGCACCGCGTATTCGCGGTCGATGTTGTAGCGCGGGTGCATCAGGCGGTTGGCCAGGTCACCGGAAGTCGTAAACAGCAGCAAACCTTCGGTATTAAAGTCGAGGCGGCCGACGGCCAGCCATTTGCCGGCCTTCATGGTCGGCAGGCGATCGAAGACCGATGGACGGCCTTCCGGATCGTCGTGACTGACGATCTCGCCGGCCGGCTTGTGGTACACCAGCACGCGCGGCGGCTTGCTGCTCACCTTGCGGTGGATCAGCTTGCCGTTGATGCGCACCGCATCCGACGGCAGGATGCGCTGGCCGATGTGGGCCGGCTCGCCGTTGACCGACACGCGGCCGGCCACGATCAGGTCTTCCATGTCGCGGCGCGAACCGAGACCGGCCTCGGCCAGCACCTTGTGCAGCTTCGGCGCGTCGTCGTCGGACGTGAGGTCGCGGCGCACCAGCTTGACTGGCTGCGCGCGGCCGCCGTCGGTGGCGTCGAACGCGTCCGAGGTGACGTACGAAAACGCCGCATCGGCATCGTTCATCTTGTTCTTGCCGTGGTGCTGCAGGCCCGGATTGCCTTTTTTATTCTTTTTGACGCGCGGCTTGGTGTCCAGGCTGCGCTCGGGGCGCGGACCGCGTTCGGGGCGGGCGACCGGCTCGGCGGGCGCTTCGGCAGCCACTTCCGGCTCGCCGGACTCGACACGCTCCATCTGGATACGGGCTTCGCGCTGGCCGCGCAGTTCGCGCATCTGGCGCGGACCGCGTGGCGCACGTGGAGTGTGCTCGCCATTGGCAGGCGCGGCGCCGTCGGCGGCCGGGGCGGCATCGGCGGCTACCGTTTGCACTGCCGGCGCGGCGCTGTCTTTCGGGGCGCGCGGCTTGCGGGCGGCCGGAGCGGGCTTGTCGGTGGTGGCGGCTGCGACGGCCACGGGCGCGCTGGCGGCGGCCGGGGCTGCGGCGACAGGCGCGCTGGCGGCTGCCGGAGCGGACTCATCCGCTGCCACGGCAACTGCTTTCTTTGCGCGCGGCTTGGCCGGGGCCTTGGCTGGGGCATCAAGCGCGGCGGGCGCGGCGGCCTCGACTTCGGCGACGGCCTTTTTGGCGGCGGCGCGTTTCGGTTTCGGCGCGTCGGCGCCGGCGGCGGCGCCCGCCTCTATCTGTGCCTTGGTGCGGCGTTTTGGCTTCGCTACTGCCTCGTCCATGGCTGCTACGTCGGCGTTACTTGTCTCTGTCGGTTTAGTTGGATTCATTATTCGTTTCTTGGTTGTGCTGACCTGGCGCAGCGTCAACCGTTATTTCTGGCGCAGGGTCGTGAATGAGGACTTCAGGAGATGAAGTATCGGAGCCGGCCGCATCCGCGACGGCGGGAGGAAATGCCTCCTGCGCGTCGCCGCTACCTGCACCATCGTCGTTTGCGGCCTCCGAGGCCGCCGCTTTATCAAAATTTTCCTGCAGGGCAGCCTCGAGTGTTTCCATGTCGTGACCGCCCCGCATGTCGCTGATTTGCTGCAACGGGGGCAGCTGGGACAGCGAATTCAAACCCAAATCGTCAAGGAACTGCTTGGTCGTACCCAGCAAGGCCGGGCGCCCGATCACATCGCGGTAGCCGATGGCATCGATCCAGCCGCGGTCTTCCAGCATCTTGATCGTCTGCGAATTGACGGCAACGCCACGTATTTCTTCGATATCGCCGCGGGTGACCGGCTGGCGGTAAGCGATGATCGCCAGGGTTTCCAGGGTGGCGCGCGAATATTTCTGCGGCTTTTCCGGGCTCAGGCGATCGAGGTACTGCTTCATTTCCGGGCGACTCTGGAAGCGCCAGCCGCTGGCCAGGCTGACGATCTCGATCCCGCGTTCGCTCCAATCGCGGCGCAACTCTTCGAGCATGATCTTGATGGTATCGGCGCCGACCCCGGCGCCGAGTGGGCGGCCATGGTCATCGACATCGACGAACAGCTTCTTCATGCCGTGGATCGACATGGGCTCGCGCGCACAGAGCAAAGCGGTTTCGAGGACCCGTTTGGCCTCATCAGTATTCATAACGATGTCGTATGCGGATGTTGCAATTAGATCTGCAGAGAAAAAACAACCAAATACCATTCAACGCATGGCGGCATGCATCACCGAAATGACGCCGACAGCATGAAAACACGTTGAAACTGGAATCCGTCGCCTGCGACGAAGCGCGCTGGGCGGGAATGTTACAGGTGGCGAGATGCGAACCCTGCCACACGGTTGCCTGCATACCTGGCGAGGCTAAACCGTTGATTTTCAAGAGAAACGCTGGTTCGTCGCAGCGGCAGGGAGGCCAAGCTCCGGGCGCGCACTACACGAACGATCGACATCGTTTGCTCCAACAGCGGCCATTGTACCTGATAAAAGCGCGAAAAGGACAATCCCCCGCGTCAGAATCGCCTGTAAATGCCCCGAACAGACCCCAGCCGCCCCCACACCGGGGTCAGAGCTTTAACTTGCAACTAGTTGCCACCCAGATTCAAAACACCCCTCAACCGGGGTCTGACCTCTGATTCGAAATTAGTTTCCCGAAGAATGATACCAGTGGCACTATGCGGCCGCGTTTTCGCATGCGCCCTATGAAGGCACGACGATCACGCCATATTTTTGACCGGCAAGCGTGTCGAAATCTCGTTCGCCACGCCGGATTGCACAATTAATTGCTAATCAGAGGTCAGACCCCGGTGCGGGGGGATTGCCATCAAAGTAACTAATTGCCAATTAAGGCTCTGACCCCGGTTGTAGGAATCGGTGAGAGCTTTGGCGGATATTGTAAGAAATATCTTAGCTGCCGAGCTTTTCGGAAAGGATGGCGGAGACGCCGAGGAAGGCCGGGTAGTCGGCCGTAATCACGAACGTCGGCACTTGCGCCAGATAGTTGACGAAGCGCCCTTTCTGCTCAAAGCGGCTGCGGAAGCTCGAGCGCGCGAAGCGCTCGCCCAGCCTCGGCACGATCCCCCCACCTATATAGATACCACCCTGCGCGCCCAACGTCACCGCAAGATTGCCCGCGACCGTGCCCAGCATGCCGCAGAACGCTTCGATCGCTTGGTCGCACAGGGCGCACTCCCCCGCCAGCGCACGCCGCGATATCTCGGGGGCGTCCAGCGCCTGCGCCGCTTGCCCCGTATGGTGCGCCAGCGCCCGGTAGATCAGTTCGATGCCGTCGCCGGAGAGCAGCCGTTCCGCCGATACATGCTCGTACTGGCGCCACGCAAACTGCAAAATCGCCACTTCGACCTCGTTGGCCGGCGAAAACGTCACGTGCCCGCCTTCGCTGAGCAAGGCCGTCCAGCTCTCGCCCGCGGGAATCAGTCCCGATACGCCCAGCCCGGTCCCGGCGCCAACCAACCCCAGCGGCGTGTGCGCGCGCGCCACGCCGCCGCCGACTTGCCGCTTCTGGCTGGCGGCCAGGTGCGGCAAGGCGCGCGCCAGCGCGGTGAAGTCGTTGACCACTTCCAGGGTCTCGAAGCCGCACTCGACCCGCAAGGCGGCAATCGAAAACTCCCAGTGATGATTGGTCATGCGCACCAGGTCGCCCGTGATCGGATTGGCAATCGCCAGCGCCGCGTGACGCAAGCCGTCCACCCCGGCCGCCACCACGGCGGGCGTGCCCAGATAGGCGCGCAAGGCATCGGCCAGGGTCGGGTAGTTGTCACACGGCAGCACGTCGATCAGTCCGACTTGCCCGGGAGCCGTTTCGAGCGCGAAGCGGGCGTTGGTGCCGCCAATGTCGGCCAGCAGGCGCGGGCCGTCGACATAAGCGGAAGGCGGGACAACAGGGTGCGGCGCGGTGGCGTGGTCGGTCATGGTGGCGATTGTTCTATAGACTCGCCAAGCTTAATGGATCACCTGCCCACGGTGCAAGCTTTCTTTGTAGTTATAGTACAGGAAGGCCGAAAATTCCTGCCTTAAGCGGAGTTTCCACCGGTCCGGGCGTAGTATAGGTACGCGCCGCGCTTGCGCAAGGGATTTGGCGAGTGATATCAGCCGGCCTGGACCGTGCGTTGTTCGGGGTCAACCGCGTGATGGGCATTCCACGCGTCCAGTCCGCCATGGAGGGGGCGGGCCAGGCGGTAGCCGCGCGCGATCAGTTCCTTGGCAACTTGCGCGGCTGTGACGTCGTTCGGGCAACTGCAGTAAACGACGATGTGACGCTCCTTGTCGAGCAGGGCCACGAAGCTGTCCGGCGCGCTGGCGTTATAGATCAGCGCGCCCGGCACGGCTTGTTCGAGCTGCTGGGCGGTGATGCTGCGCGCGTCGATGATGATCGGCTGCTGCCCGCCGCGAATGAGCTGGGCCAGTTCGCTCATGCTGATGCGCTCGATCTGCATGCCCTGGCGGAAGCGGCGCCGTTCGATGTACTTGTACAGGACGAACAGTCCCAGCAAGGTCAGCAGGACCATCAGGGCGGTGCTGCCCATGTTTTCGAGCATGACCAGCACTTTATCGACGCTCTTGTGGAACAGGGCGCCGATGCCGATCCCGGTACCGCTCCAGAGCAGGCTGCCGGTCATGCTGAAGGCCAGAAAGCGCGCCGTGCTCACGCCCAGCGCGCCGGACATGGGCGAGGCGATGATGTTGAAACCCGGAATGAACTTGGCGACCATCAGCGATTTTGGCCCGAAGCGCTTGAAGCGGTCTTCGGTCTGGCTGACGCAGTAGTCGGGCGAAAGTGAAATCTTGCACAGCAGTCGCAGGATGCGCTTGCCGTAGAAGCGGCCGGCGTTGAACCAGATCACGTCGCTGATCAGGCAAGCGCCGATGCTGACGGCCAGGCACACGCCCCAGCTCATCTCGCCGCCCACGGACAGGGCGCCGGCCACGATCAGGATCGGGAAGGCGGGAATCGGCATACCGATTTGTTCGACCAGCACGATGGCAAACACGATGAGCACACCGTAGAGCTGAAGCAATTCGATAAGATTGGGCATGCCGCCATCTTATCCCAAAATGCGCCGCGCTTCTCCCCCGAAAGTGGTATTGCAGCCCGGCGGCGGCAAACGCCTGTGGCGGCGGCGCCGCATGCACAGCGGCGGCATGCGGATGTCATGCGCCCGGGATCGCCGCCAGCAAGGCCCGGGTGTACGGATGCTGCGGATTGCGGTACAGCTCGTCCGAGTCGGCCATTTCGACCACGCTGCCGGCGCGCATGACCATCACCCGGTCGGCCATGTATTTCACCACCGCCAGGTCGTGCGAGATAAAGATGTAACTCATGCGGTATTCATCCTGCAAGTCCTGCAGCAGGTTGAGCACCTGCGCCTGCACCGATACGTCCAGCGCCGACACCGATTCGTCGCACACCAAGATCTCGGGGCGCATGGTCAGGCAGCGCGCGATCGCGATGCGCTGGCGCTGCCCGCCCGAAAACTCGTGCGGATAGCGCTGCATGGCCTGCGCCGGCAGGCCCACCTTGTCGAGCAGTTGCAGGGCCATGCCGACGCGCTCGCCATCGCCCGCGCCGATGCGGTGGATGCGCATGGGTTCGAGCAGTATTTGCCCGACCGTAAAGCGCGGATTGAGCGAGGCGTACGGGTTTTGAAACACGATCTGGATGCGCCGTTTGTAGGGCAGAAAATCGCGTGCCGGCATGCCGATCAGGTCCTTGCCCTCGAACATCGCCGTGCCGCCGCTGGCTTGGTGCAGCCGCAGCAAGGTCAGTCCGACCGTGCTCTTGCCCGAGCCCGATTCGCCCACCACACCGAGCGTCTTGCCGCGCGCCAGGGTGAACGAGACGTCGCTCACGGCGCGCAGCTCGCGCTTGCCGAACAGCCCCTCGCGCGTGTAAAAACTCTTGCTCAGCTTGCGCACGACCAGCACCTCCTCGTCATCAAACGCGTAGCCGCGCGTGCGTTGCGCGCCGCCCGCCGCTTCCCGCGCTTCTGAAGTGTGGACCAGGTAATCGTCCAGCACCGGCAGGCGCAGCGGGCGCTGGTCCAGGCGTGGCCGGCAGTGCAGCAGGGCACGGGTATAAGCATCGGCCGGATGGTCCAGCACCTGGCGCGCCGGGCCCTGTTCGCGCACTTCGCCGTTGCGCATCACGATCACATGGTCGGCGATCTCGCTCACCAGCGCCAGGTCGTGCGTGATGAACAGCACCGACATGGCGCGCTCCTTCTGCAAGCGGGCAATCAGCGCCATGATCTGCTTCTGGATGGTGACGTCGAGCGCGGTGGTCGGCTCGTCGGCGATCAGCAGGGCCGGCTCGCAGGCGATCGCCATGGCGATCATCACGCGCTGCTGCTGGCCGCCGGACAACTGGCCGGGGTAAGCGTCGATTCTCCGCGCCGGGTCGGGCATGCCGACTTCGTCGAGCAAGGCCAGGGTGCGCACCCTGGCCGCTTTCGCGCTCATGCCCAGGTGCTGGCGCAGCACTTCGCCGATCTGGTAGCCGACCGTCAGCACCGGGTTGAGCGACGACATCGGCTCCTGGAAGATCATGGCGATGTCCTTGCCGCACAGGCGGCGCCGCTCGGCGCGCGGCAGCGCCAGCAGGTCGACCCCGTCGAACACGATGCGCGAGGCCGGGTCGATGATGGTGGTCTCCGGCGCCAGCAAGCCCATCACCGCCAGCGAGCTGACCGACTTGCCGCTGCCGGACTCGCCCACCAGCGCCACCGTGGCGTTGCGCGGCACCGAAAACGATACGCCGCGCACCGCCTCGACCGTATTGCGCTTGTCGATGCGGAAGGCGATGCGCAGCTTGTTTACTTCTAGCAGCATGCCGGCCTTTACTTGAGTTTCGGATCGAGCGCATCGCGCAGGGCGTCGGTCAGCAGCGAAAACGCCGTCACCAGCAACGCCATGGCGCTCGCGGCGGCGGTGAGCTGCCACCATTTTCCGAGGATCAGTTCGTTCTGCGCTTCGTTCAGCATGCTACCCCACGACACCACGCCGACCGGCACGCCGAAGCCGAGAAAACTCAGGATCACTTCGGCCTTGATGAAGCCGACCGCCAGGATCGAGAGCTGCACCAGGGCCACGTGGCTGACGTTGGGGAAAATATGCGAGAACATCTTGCGCCAGTGCGAGGCGCCGATGGCGTCGGCCGCCAGCACATACTCGCGCCCTTTGTGCTTCATGTATTCGGCGCGGATCAGGCGGTACGGCCCGGTCCAGCCGGTCAGCCCCAGGATGAGCACGATGGTGCTCACGCCCTTGTGCTGCAGCACGGCCGCCACCGCGAGGATCATCAGGATCGGGGGAATCGCGGTAAACACGTTGTAGAACCAGTTGAACAGGTCGTCGACCACGCCGCCGAAGTAGCCGGACAAGGCGCCGCCCACGGCGCCCAGCGCGACCGCCAGCAGCGCCGCCGCCAGCCCCACCACGATCGAGGTTTCGCCGCCCTTGATGGTTTTGAGCAACACGTCGTGGCCCCATTTGTCGGCCCCGAACGGCAAGCTGGCCAGGCGCGGCGGCGGTGGGGCGGTGATGGCGGCGCCCTGCGCGGCGACGATGGCGGCGATCTCGTCCGCCAACGGGTCGAACGCGTTCGGCGGCGGCCCGCTGCGCGCCGCGCCGGCGCCCTCCCCCATGGCCCTGTCCGCACCGATGAACGATGGGGGCGCGTAGGTGATGCCCACCTCGTCTTCCCAGCCGGCCGCGACCAGGCCCGTGCTGGACAGGGCCAGCAGCGCCAGGAACAGCGCCACCACCGCCAGCGACGCCATGGCCACGCGGTCGGCGCGCAGGCGCCGCATGGCCAGGGTCCACAGGCCCGCCGGGTGGCCCGGCCTCATGCGAGCTCGACGCGCGGATCGACCGCCTTGTACAGCAGGTCGGCCAGCAGGTTGAATACCATGGTGGCGGCGGCCACATACACGGTAATGGCTTTGATCACCGGAAAATCGCTGCGCTCGACCGCCAGGATGACTTCGCGCCCGATGCCGGGAATGCCGAAAAAGCGCTCCAGCAGGAACGCGCCGATCAGCAGCGCCGGCAGGTTCGCCATGACGTGCGTGATGATGGGAATGGCGGCGTTGCGCAGAACATGCACCCACTTGATGCGGCGCTCGGACAAGCCCTTGGCGCGCGCCGTGCGCACATAATCCTGTTGCACTTCGTCGAGCACGAAGCTGCGGTACAGGCGCAGGGTCGGCGCGACCGACACCGCCAGCCCGATCAGCACCGGCAGCGCCGCGTAGCGCAGCAGGTTTTCGCCCAGAGCGCTACCCCAGCCCTGCACCGGAAACAGCCCCAGCTTGTAAGCGAGCCCGTACTGGAAGGCGATGATGTACACCAGGATACTGACCGACATGCCGACCGTGCAGGCCAGCATCACCGCGCGGTCGGTCAGCGAGCCGCGCACGAAGGCCACGGCCAGCGCCAGCGCGATGCCGGTCACGGTTTCGAGCACGGTCAGCGGGATCAGCACCGTCAGCGACGGCCCCAGCCGGCTGGCGATGATGTGCGACACCGGCTCGCCGGTGCTCCAGGCATTGCCGAAGTCAAACGTCACGATCTGCTTGATGAAGATCCACAGCTGCACCTGCAGCGGCTGGTCGGTGCCGAGCTGGCGCCGGATGTTCTCGATCTCGGCGGCGTCGGACATCTTGCCGGCGAGCAGATACGCCGGATCGCCGCCGATCCAGTTAAACAGTATAAACACCAGCAGCACGACGCCGCCCATGGTGGGCAGCATCTGCCACAGGCGGCGCAGGATATAGGCAAGCATATTGGTGCGGCGCGGTCCTTTCCTGGTGGGCGTGGCGGCTTGTTTCGCAGCTCATGACGATAGCGCATTTCGGGCGCGCGTGGTGATACCGGGCGAACAATGCCGTGGTTGCCGCGCAGAAAATAATCTTCGTTGACGGCAGACAACGGAGAACAATTCAAGTACAAATTTGTAGCGTCGGGAAACTGTTGTTTCGCTGCCAAACTAGCCCGTGTGTACATTGACAGTCAGACATTGAGATGTTGAGATGTGTGCGCTTGGAAAATGTTCTCACCAACTATTTCACAAGAAAACGAGAGACATCATGTATTTTTCGCCGATCTCAGCAAGCCTGTGCTGGGAATCGGACACAAAGCGAAATATGCATGCAGATATAGAAGTTTTTAACATTGATACCCTCTGGAGTGACACATGTTTAGAAAAACCGTAATGGCGCACGCCGTCTCTGTGGCGCTCGCTTCGGCAGCATTCACCCTGGCCGCACCGGCCATGGCGCAAGACCCGTCAGGCCCGATTCAACGCGTTGAAGTGACCGGTTCGAGCATCAAGCGTGCAAGCGCCGAAACCGCTTCCCCGGTCCAGGTCATCACCGCGCAAGACATGGCCAAGTCCGGCAAGGGCACGGTCGCCGAATACCTCCAGACCCTGACCGCCGATGGCGCCGGCTCGCTGCCGACCGGCTTCGGCAACGGTTTTGCCGCCGGTTCGACCGCGATCTCGCTGCGCGGCCTCGGCGCCACCTCGACCCTGGTGCTGCTCAACGGCCGCCGCATGGCGCCGTTCGCACGCGCCGACGATGGCCAGAAGAGCTTCACCGACCTGTCGACCATCCCGATGGAAGCGGTCGAGCGCATTGAAGTGCTGAAAGACGGCGCCTCCTCGACCTATGGCGCGGACGCGATCGCGGGCGTGGTGAACATCATCCTGCGCAAGGATTTCACGGGCTTGATCGCCAAGGGCACGCTCGGCCAGTCCAAATACAAAGACGGCGAAATGGCCAAGGGCTCGCTGACCTGGGGCAAGGGCAAGCTGGAAGCCGACGGTTACAACGTGCTGGTCAACGCCGAGTACTACACCAACAACGAACTCAAAAACAAAGACCGCGCCGACCGCGCCTGGATCGGCCACGGCGACCTGCGTCCGTACGGCTACAACATGGATACCCAGTTCGCCTCCGGCTACCTGGCCGGCAGCAACAACACCGGCGCCAGCCCGACCGGCTCGATCCGCAATCCGGTCACCAACACCTATGTGTCGCTGCCAGGCTGCACGGCCCTGTCGCAAACCAGGAACAGCGATCCGCAGGGCGGCTGCCTGTGGCACCACGACCAGTTCCGCTCGATGCAGCCCCAGGTCGACGGCCTGAACCTGTACACGCGCGCCAGCAAAAAACTCGGCGACGACCTGCTTGTGTACGGCGAAGTGGGCTACTCGAAACGCGACACCTCGTTCACCCTGGTTCCGGGCGAAATCACGCGCACCTATGCCGGTCCGCCGACGGCCGCCAACCCGACCGGCGTGACCAACTGGGGTTCGGGCGCCGGCACCACCATGCAACTGGCCGCCAACCACCCGCAAAACCCGTACGGCGTGCCGGTCCGGGTGCGCTATTCGGCCTTCGACGTCGGCCCGAGCGAGCGTTCGGTCAACAATGAATTCAACCGCATCGTGGTGGGCCTCAAGGGCGCGGCCATGGGCTGGGATTTCGACACGTCCTACGTGCATTCCGAGTCCAAGCTCGATCTCTTGTACAGCAACATGCTGAACCTGCGCGTGGTGCAGGCGGCGCTGGGCAATGCGGCCAGCCCGTACTTCCCGTACTACCTCGGCGAGCAGGCCGGCAAGAACCCGGCCTCGCTGTACCAGGCCATGGTGCGCACCGCCACCTCGCATTCGACCACCAAGCTCGACATCGTCGACTTCAAGGCTTCGCGCGAACTGTTCCAGCTGCCGGGCGGCGCCTTGGGCCTGGCCGTGGGCGCCGAACACCGCCGCGAAAAACTCGACAATCCTTCCCTGTCGGGCACCGAAGACGGCTCCATCAACTCATCCTACGTGGCGGCCAAGGGCGAAGAGAAAATTTCGGCCGTGTTCCTCGAAATCGCGGCGCCGGTCTTGAAATCGGTGGAACTGTCGGGCGCCCTGCGTTACGACAAGTACACCAACTTCTCCTCGACCACGCCGAAACTGGGCGCCAAGTGGACCCCGGTCAAGAGCTTCGCCGTGCGCGGCACCTATTCGGAAGGCTTCCGTGCGCCGGGCGCGGCTGAAGCGAGCGCCTCGTCGCGTTCGACCGGCACCGCCACCACGCGCGATCCGGTCCGTTGCCCGGGCGGCACCCCGGCGGCCGGCGGCGGCAGCGCCACCGATTGCTCGATTTCGCTGGCGGCGGTCAAGGTCGGCAATCCGGCCCTGAAACCGGAAACCTCGAAAGGCATGACGCTCGGCATGGTCTGGGATCCGCTGAACGATACCAGCCTGTCGGTCGACCTGTGGAAGATCAAGCGCAGCGACGAGATCAACCCGCTGCCGTACAACGAAGCGGCGGCCCTGCCGACCGCGGTGCGCGCCGATAACAACCTGGTGGTCGGCGGCGTGGCCATTCCGAACACCGGCACCATCCTGATTTCGAACGCGCCATACCGCAATTCGAGCTACACCGAAATCAAGGGCGTCGACGTCGACATCAAGCAAAAGTTCCGCCTCGGCGACTTCGGCCGCGCCAACCTGGGCCTGACCTGGACCTACATCGATTCGTGGATCCGGGCCGAGTCGGCCGCCGTCAAGTACGAGTACGCCGGCACCCACGGCAACTGCGACACCTCCAACTGCGCCGGCACGCCCAAGCAGAAGATCAGCTTCGTGGCAGGCTGGGACTGGAACGACCTGAACGTCACCGCCACCACCAACTACCGTTCGAAGATGAAGAACGTGGGCTTCGAAGGCGACCTGTGCGCATCGAAGTTTGCCAACGGCAGCTCGGCGCCGAACCCGGAATGCACACTGGCCTCGTTCACCTCGACCGACCTGTCGGTGCGCTACAACGTGTCGAAGAACTTCCAGCTGTTCGGTTCGATCAACAATCTGTTCGACAAGGTCGCACCGCTCGATGCCTACACCTACGGCGGCATGAGCTACAACCCGATGGACGCCAGCGGCGCCATCGGCCGCTACTTCAAGGCTGGCGCGCGCTACCAGTTCTAGCCTGAACCGGTAAGCCATCACAAACCACAGGGGCGGTGCTCAGGCACTGCCCTTTTTCATGCGCGTCTTGTTCATATGTATATGCGCAGCGGGCGTTTGTGTTGCAGCGCAGCAGACAATTCCCGCAGGAACATGCTTGCTGACTGGAAGCTTACTTTACAATCAAGCTAAACAATTTATCTATTTTCGTTGTATTTCGATCAAACCCAATCTTGTTCGATTGACACCCGCAGTTACTGATGATTCTATAGTCCCCTCTCACTTTTGGATGGAGTTGAACAGCATGATGAAGCCAACCGTATTATCCCTGTCGTTGGGCGCGATGTTTGCAGCCGGCGGCGGTTTTGCAGGCACGGCGTTCGCACAGGACGGCCAGCCAATGCAACGCGTCGAGATCACCGGATCGTCGATCAAGCGCATTCAAAGCGAAACCGCCAACCCGCTCTCCATCATCAAGGCCGACGAGTTCATCAAGCAGGGATTGACCACGGCCCAGGAAGCGCTCTCGCGCATTCCCTCGAACCAGAGCACCATGGGCAGCGGCAACGTCGTTGGCGGCAACAGCAGCGGCCTGCCGACCGGCGGCCAGGCCAGCGCCGACTTGCGCGGCCTGGGCGGCGACAAGACCCTGGTTCTGCTCAACGGCCGGCGCCTCGCCAACCACCCGTACGACAGCTCCAGCGTCGACCTGAACATGATTCCCCTGTCCGCCCTCGACCGGGTCGAAGTGCTGCGCGACGGCGCCTCGGCCATCTACGGCACCGACGCCATCGGCGGCGTGATCAACTTCATCACCAAGCGCTCGGTCACGACCACCACCATCACCGGCGAAATCGTGCGTCCGCGCAAGGAAGGGGGCGATGAAAAGCGCGTCAACCTGTCCAGCGGCTTCGGCAACCTCGACAAGGACGGCTTCAACGTCTTCGGCGTTGTCGACTGGCACGAGCAGACATCGATCAATTCGCAGCAGCGCGAATTTTCTAAAACCGGCATCGTCGCCAGCCGCGGCCTGAACCTCACTTCCGGCACTACCTTCCCCGGCAACTACTACGATGCGGGCGCCGACAAGTCCGGCAATCCGGGCTGGGCCACCGGTTGCAATCCGCCCTTCTCGGTACCGAACGCGGACGGCATCTGCCGCCAGGATTACACGCGCCAGATCGACAGCATGCCCGACCAGGAGCAACTGGCCCTGTTCGCGCGCGGCAGCATGAAGCTCGGCGCCGACCACCTGGCCACCCTGGAATTTTTGCATTCGCAAAACGACGTGACCTCGCGCACCGCGCCGCCGCCGCAGACCGGCCTGATCCTGCCGAACACCAGCAAGTACTATCCGAAGACCGGCGTGTCCGGCCAGCCGCTGTCGGTCAACTGGCGTCCGACCGAAGCGGGCCAGCGCACCATCGATTCGACCGGCAAGGCCGACCGCGTGGTGCTCGGCATGGAAGGCTTGCTGGCGGGCTGGGATTACAAGGGCGGCCTGGCGCACTCGATTTCCAAGTCGAGCGAAGATTTTGTCAACGGCTACGTGGCCGACGCCTCGTTCGCGGCCGGCGTGGCCAATGGCATCCTCAACCCGTTCGCGCTGCAAGATGCGGCCGGCAAGGCTTACCTGGACAGCACCGCCCTGCGCGGACGCGTCCAGAGCGCCGAAGTGAAGAACACCAGCTTCGACTTCAAGGCCAGCCGCGACCTGATGGCCATGGGCGGCGGCCAGATGGCCGTGGCGGTGGGCACCGAGATCCGGCGCGAGACGGCCGCCTTCAACGTCAACCGCGCGATCGCGTCGCAGGCGTCGAGCTCGGGCTTGTCGGGTTCGCTGTCGAAAACCGGTTCGCGCAATATCCAGGCCGTGTTCACCGAGCTGAACCTTCCGTTCACCAAGGAACTGGAAGTGCAGCTGGCGGCCAGGTACGACCGTTACAGCGACGTCGGCAACACCACCAACCCGAAGATCGGCCTGCGTTACCAGCCGACCCCGCAGTTGCTGGTGCGCGGTTCGGCCAGCACGGGCTTCCGCGCGCCGACCCTGTTCGAAAAGAACGGTCCGCCGTCGCGCAACGATACCAACGACAGCTACAGCGATCCGATCCTGTGCCCTGGCGGCAAGCCACAGCCCGGCTCGAATCCTCTGCGCGATTGCAATCTGCAACAGTTCAAGCTGCAAGGCGGGAATATCAACCTGAAGCCGGAAAAATCGAAGTCGTTCTCCTTCGGCGCCGTGATCGAGCCGATCCCGAGCGTGACGATCGCCGCCGACTACTGGAATATCCAGTTGAAGGACAAGATCGCCGCCCTGCCGGAACAAACCATCTACGGCAACTACGAAAAGTACAAGGCCTTGTTCCTGCGTAATCCGGATGGCTCGCCGAACGCGATCGAAGACTTCCTCAACAACCTGGGCGAAGTCAAGACCGACGGCGTCGACCTGAGCGCCACCCTGCGCCTGCCGCGCACCAGCGTCGGCAACTTCACCGTAACGGTGGACGGCACCTACGTGCACAAGTACGACTACCAGAACGAGCGCAATGGCGAGTTCATCCACAACGTGGGCCGCTACGCCGACATGGCGCCGGTGTTCCGCTGGCAGCACACCGCCGCGCTGAACTGGAACAGCGGCCCGTGGGGCGCGACCCTGTCGCAATCGTTCAAGTCCGCGTACCAGGATCAGGACCAGGTCGAGCCGGAGTTCAAGCACAAGGTCGAGGCCTACAGCCTGCTGAACCTGTCGGGCAGCTATAGCGGCATCAAGGGCCTGACCCTGACCGCCGGCCTGAAAAACCTGCTCGACGAACAGCCGCCGTTCTCGAACCAGGGCACCCTGTTCCAGAAGGGCTACGATCCGCGCTTCAGCGATCCGATCGGACGCGCAGTGTACCTGCGCGCCAGCTACGCGTTTTAAGCGTTCTTAGCCTTGTAGCTTGACCAAAAAACCGCCGGCGTGTGCAGCCGGCGGTTTTTTTTCGTGCGCGCGCCGGCGCGGCGAACCGGGCTTGCGCCGCTCACACCATGCGCGCGCAATTTGCAGCGACCGTGCTTGCGATCGCGGCGCGCGTCGCTTTGCGCATTGGATAGTCTGCGAGAACATGGTCGAACGTCAGCGCAATCGATACAATGCGCTCAATGGCACTGCGGGCACGCTCCAGTGCGATGCCATTGCGCTCAGCAAGCTTTAGCAAATGCATTTTTGCCGGATGAAGGCTTTCGCCGTCGACATCCATCTGGTGATGTCCGGCAGGACCGTGGCAATACGTCAGGTCGTAACACGGGGCAAGCGCCCATGTCAGCGACTCATCCATCCTGAAGGAGAAATTCTTGGTGTGGTCGTCACGATTGTTGAATACGACATTGAAGACGCACCGCTCGTACGCCTTGAGCACTTCGGGCTCACTCAGTGTCAAGGCGCGCGTTGTCCGCAGCAACGTTTCATAACCGGTATTCGGAAGGCGGAAATTCAGATTCAAGGCCCCCGCCAGCGTGTGAACGGGCACCTTCATTGCGTCAGCGCGGTCAAACCGTTCGATGCCAAATGCGGCCGTTTTGGGCCCCAGCACAAAATGCCTGGTCGCCGGCACATCCAGGCCGCAGTCGCGGGCGGTTTCGGAATAGGCATGTTCAATTGCGCAGACTTCCTTGTGCTCATCTTGCCCAGGAAACTTCACCAGCCACGGCGTACCCGGCCCATCTTCCAATGTGCTGATGATTCCTGACGTCGCATCGTACTGCACCAGCACTTTTGGCCGGGCGCCGTGCGGCGAGCCGCCGAGCAGGATCAGCTGTTTCAACGCCGCAGTATCCTTATCGGCAACAACAAGCTGGATTTCCTTGGCAAGGTCGACCAGTTTCGAGTCCTGCGGTGTGAGTGCAATGTCCGTCGCCGGCGAAAAGCTGAGGGCGCCCAGCGCGCGGCTTCCAATGAAGGCTAATCTGTCCAGCGCCGAGATCTCATGCGCGGGCTTTTGGAAGTGTTTCTTGAAAAACCGGTCCATGAGAAGCAAGCCCCATCCGTCCGGTAGTGCATCGGCGAGCAAGCCAGGTAGCTGCAGTTGCTCCCTCGGAAAATCTCTGTAGCTGTCCACCGACAAAGGCATGCGGATCGGTGACAACTCAACGCCCTTGGCGCGTGCCTCGGACGAGTACTCGAACACCACCTGGCGGCCGTCGCTTGCGATATAGCCCAGCGGCCATGACTGACCCCATCCGCAAAATTGCACCTGTAGCTTTTGCATCAGAGTCCCTTCGGCCTCGGCTTGCGCGGTGCGCGCATGCGCTTTTCGTGTTCAGCGTCACGCTCCATTTGCGCAATCGACAGGCTTTTCAAAGCGAAGCTGTCCTGCAGCTCGCTTGCCATGCCAAGCGCCAGCACAGCACGAATAAAATTTTCGAACGTGCAATCGCCACGCGTCTCCAGCCGTTGCAGCGTGGCCTTGCCCATCCCGGCGCGCTCGGCTAACGTTTCCAGGGTAATCCCTTTGATAAGCCGTCGCTGCCTGAGGCGCGCGGTCAGTTCTTCACGAATCTCTTTTTCGGTTGCCAGCGAAAATTCCAACATTGCCCCCTCCCAATCGCCAACCTGGCGGCCGAACACGCCAAGCAATCTCATAAAATATCATTTTTGATAAAAAATGACAGGATTCTTTATATAATATATCGATTTTGATATTTTATAGAGTGAACACACACCTTCCCGCGTTGTTCCAAAAAAGCAGGAACAGCTTACTATCACGGGAAATGTTATCAGTTTGATCGTGTCGGTCCGGGTCAGTTAAAATTAAGGTCAGTTAAAATTACCCAAGTACCATGAAATGGTAACGTTGCCCGGGCCTGCGTGCCGAATGGAAGCATGAGCAATTGTAAGTACTGAACATCCCACTTCCCTTGTCACAGGAGCCGTTACCCATGAAGTGCATCCTCGCCAGCCTCATCGTGCTCGCCATGTGTGGCAGCGCCCTGGCCGGGGCCGATGAACCGGCGCGCCATTCCTACATGCCTGCGCAGGGCTATGTTCCCGATGCGGCGACAGCGGTGACCATTGCCATCGCGGTACTGTCGCCAATTTATGGTGCAAGCAAAATCAAGGGCGAAGCGCCGTTCATCGCGACATTGAAGGATGGGGTGTGGACCGTCAGCGGCACCTTGCCGCCGAACATGTTTGGGGGCGTCGCGGTGATCGATATCTCCAGGACTAACGGCACGATACTGCGGGTAAGTCACGGCAAATGAGTTTCAGGCAAGGCGACAGGGGCCGCCCGGGTAATCGCTTACCCGTGTGCGATGGTGGCGCGCCTTGAGACGCTGGCCAGACGCCGGCCGCCTTTCATTCGCTGCTCATCGTCGCAGCGCTCTTTCCACAAAGGCAGTGTGACGCCAGCGCGCCCGGCCAGGGTCTTGAGAATCTCCGGTTGCCCAATGGCCAGCTCGATCAAGAGCCGGGTCGAGGCGTCAGGATAAGAATCTTCGTTTTCATAGCAAGTACGGATAGCGACGCACCGCGATACATCAAATACAGATCGATACCGCAAGCAACTTTGAGCAAAATCATGAAGCGAGCTCCTCTTCATCCGATACTGAAAGATTCCCATCCCCGGACCGTGACCATGCTGACTCTGAAAATTGGCGCCGCCCGCGATGGCGACGTGATCATCGCGGGCGCCGGCCCCGCGGGCGCATCCGCTGCCGCCCATCTGGCCGACGCCGGCTTTTCCGTCATCCTGATCGACCACCAGCAATTCCCGCGCGATAAAGTCTGCGGCGACTTCGTCGGCCCGGCCGCCCTGCTCGAACTGCACAGCCTGGGCATCGCCGGGCTGCCCGCGTTCCGGCAAACCAATATCATCGACGAGGCCGCGCTGTACCTGAACGGGCGCCACCTGATCACCCATCCCATCCCGCGCATGCCCGGCATGCCCACGCACGGCCGGGTCATCGAACGCAAGGCGCTCGACCAGTGGATCCTTGAACGGGCCCGTGCCGCCGGCGCCCGGGTGATCGAAAACACCCGCGTGCAAGGCTTCGCGATCGAGCCCGACGGCGTGCGCGTGAGCCTCAAAGGCCCGGCCGGGCCGGCCACCCTGCGCGCGCAAGCCCTGATCGGCGCCGACGGCAGCAGTTCGGTGGTGGCGCGCCTGCTGCGCGGCCACGCCGTGCCGGATCGCAATCGCATCATCGCCATGCGCGGCTACCTGGACGGCTTGCCGGACACGGGCAACCGCTGCGACCTGTACTTTTCCAACGAAACCTTTCCCGGCTATTACTGGCTGTTCCCCACCGGCCCGCACTCGGCCAATGTCGGCATCGGCATGGTGCGCGAAACCCTGCCGCGCAACGAGGAACACCTGCGCCAGCTGATGCTCGGCCTGATCTCCAGCGACCCGGCCCTGCGCGCACGCCTCGGCGGCGCGCAACTGCGCGCTCCGCTGGTTGGCTGGCCGCTGACCACCTACGACGCCGCCCTGCCCTGCGTGGGTGAACGCGTGCTGCTGGCGGGCGACGCCGCCGGCCTGATCAACCCGCTCAATGGCGAAGGCATCCAGTACGCCATGCTGAGCGGGCGCTGGGCCGCCGAGACCCTGCTCGCGGCGCGCGCGCGCAACGACTTTTCGCAGCCCAGCCTGCTGCCCTACGCGCAGCGCATCGAACACGAGCTGCGTTTCGACATGGCGCTGGCGCGCCTGCTCGTGCAGCTGATCCGCAACCGCCACCTGACCCCGGTGTGGCTCGAGGCCTTGCACATCATCGTGGCCCGCGCCCGCGTCGACCCTGCTTATGCCGAGATCACCGGCGGGGTGCTGGCCGGGCTGGTGCCGGCGCGCCGCGTGCTGGGCGCCGACATCGTGCGCAAGAGCGCCTTGCAGGCGCTGTTGTCGCTGGCCGGGATGGGCGCGAAGCACCTGCTGCGCGGGCGCGCCCACTGCGTGCGCATCGGCCTGCAAACCGGTACGGCGGCGGCTGGCGTGGCCGTGTCGATGGCAGCCGATCCGCGCGCCGCGCTGGCCTGGGGCATGGGGGTGGCCGGCAGCGCGCTGGAACTGGGCGGCGGCATGGCCGGCGCGCTGCTGCGCCCCGCCGCCCAGGCGATCACGCCGATCGAAGCCGATTACAAATCGCGCTCGATCATGTAAAGCACCACCTCGCGCAAGAAGCGCTTGTGCTCGGAGTCGGGCAGCGCGCCGAAGTGCTGGTCGAATTCGTGCAGGGCCGCGCCGGCCAGCTGGCGCGCGCTGCTGCGCGCATGGGCGATGCTGTCGTACTTGTCCATCGTGGCGCGCAGCCAATCGACCTCGGCTTGCCGGCGCGCGGCGCGCGGCACCGACAAAAAATCCCGGATGCGTTGTTTCTCGCCATCGCTGGCGTGCCCGACGGTGTGGATCAGCATCAGGGTGCGCTTGCCTTCCCAGAGATCGCCGTTGATTTCCTTGCCGTACTTGCCCTCATCGGCGTCGAGGTTGAGGATATCGTCCTGGATCTGGAACGCCGCCCCCATGTAATAGCCGAAGCGGTCGAAGCGTTCGGGCACGATGGCCCCGCCGCCGGCGACCAGGGCGCCGATGCGCAGCGGGTGCATGCAGGTGTACCAGCAGGTTTTCTTGAGCACCATGCGCAGGTAGTCTTCTTCGCTCAGCTCGGCCACGTTGTCGCGCACCCAGCCCAGTTCCAGCGCCTGGCCTTCCACCGTCTGGCACACCATGTGTTCGATCTCGTTGACGATGCGCCAGGTCAGCTGCGGGCCGACGATGCCCAGGTTGTTGAGCAGCAGGCGGATGCACAGCACCTGCATGGCGTCGCCCACGTTGAGCGCGACCGCCAGGCCCTGGTCGGTCTGCAGGGTGGGCAGGCCGCGCCGGCTTTCGCTGCCGTCTTCGATGTCGTCGTGGATCAGGAAGGCATTGTGGTACAGCTCGATGGCGACGGCCGACTCGAGCACCCGCCGCACCTCGCCGCCAAACGCGCAGCAGGCGGCGATGCACAGCGCCGGGCGCAAGCCTTTGCCGGAGCGCAGCGGATACACCGGCAGCAGGTCGTACAGATAGCGCCGCGGCTCCTTGCTGGGCAGGTATTCCAGCAGGCGCGCCATGGTCAGCTCCTTGTAGCGCGCCAGGCTGGCCTCGACAAAACGGGAACGCCCGGCCGCCTCACTCACCGGGCGACTCGACCCGCACGGTGAGCACGGCGCGCACCTGGTCCAGCTGGCTGGCCAGCAGCAGCCCGGAATAGGTGCCCGGCGCCGCATCGGGCGGCACGCTGACGGTGATGTGCACCGTGGCCGAGGCGCGCGCGGGGATGGACAACTCCTCCGGCGCGAAGCCGATCTGGACCGCCGCAAGACGGGCGCCGCTTGCGCTGAGCAGGTCGGAGCAGTGGAAGCGCAAAATCGCGGTCGGCACATCGGCCGCGTTTTCCAGGGTCATCGGCACGCTCAGCGAGCCGCCCGGCGCGATCGGCTGCGGCATGGTGAGCGATGCGGTGCCGTCGCCGCCTTGTTTCGGCGCCGCCGCGCCGCCGGGGCGCACCGTGACCACCCGCTCCGACAGCGCACCGAGCGAATTGCTGGCCAACACCACCATGTCGAGCAGGATGTCGACCACCTCGTGCGCATCGCGGCGGAAGCGCTGCATCACGTCGGCGGGGTCGCCGGCGCGCAGTTTTTCCACGTCCACGAAACGCATTTCGACACGTTTGGCGGCGGCCACGCCGATGGCGATTTCCTCTTCCAGGGTCGAGGCGGCCTGCTGCACGATGCGCGAGGTGGTACCGGCCATGCGCATCAGGTAATCGAGTTCGGCCCGGCTCATGCTGATGTTGTCGCTTTCATTGCTTGGCATTGCTCACAGCTCCTGATGAAGGTGATAACGGTTGTAAAAGCGGGGATGATCGGGCCTCGCCAGCGGCCTCAGCCCGGTACCGGCACCGGCGTCGGCGGGGGCGTCGGGGTATCGTCGCGGCAGGCGAACAGGCGCGTGGTGCCGCGCACCGAGATGCTGGCAAACGGGTTGCCAAACACCTCGATGCCGATGGTGTAATCGCTGCGCGCGCAGATCGGTTCGCACACGGTGATGCACACCGGTACCGGCTCGCGCGCGACCAGCTGCATGTTCATGCTGACCTGGAGCGGACGCTGCGGGTCGCTCGATAGCGTCACGTTGGCCGGCGCCGGCTCGAACGAGATCGAGACCGGGCACGGCTTGTCGAGTTTGAAGGTGTGTTCGAGCTGGGCCGATTGTTTCGGCCAGGCCGCGATCGAGAGGGTTTGTTCGGGCATGATGGTTCTCCTCACAGGATAAAGTTCAGGTTGCGGAGCGCGCGGCGCCGGCCAGTTCGCGCGGCAGGGCGAACACCACGTGTTCGCGCACGCCCGGCCGATTGCGCACCGGGCCGGCGCCCCACTCTTCCAGGCGCGCCACCACCTGCCCGAGCAGGACTTCGGGGGTCGATGCGCCGGAGGTGATGCCGACGCAGCGCCGGCCTTCGAACCACGCGCGCTGCAACTGGTCGGCGTGATCGATCAGATGGGCGTCTACTTGCTGCTGGGCGGCGATCTCGCGCAGGCGCTGCGAATTGGCGCTGGCGGGCGAACCGATCACCAGGATCAGGTCGCAGATGGCGGCCAGTTCCTTGACGGCCGACTGGCGGTTCTGGGTGGCGTAGCAGATGTCTTCCTTGCGCGGCCCGAGCAGCGCCGGAAAGCGTGCTTGCAGCGTTTGCAGGATCGGCTTGATGTCGTCGATCGAAAACGTGGTCTGGGTGGCGTACGCCAGGCGCGTGCCGTCCTGCACTTGCAGCCGCGCGGCTTCTTCGGCGCTGCCGACGACGTAGATGGCGCGTGCGCCCGCGCCGCTGTAGTGGCCGAGCGTGCCGATGATTTCGGGATGCCCTTCGTGGCCGATCAGGACCACTTCGCGGCCGGCGCGCGCGTGGCGGGCCACTTCCATGTGCACCTTGCCGACCAGCGGACAGGTGGCGTCGAACACGTGCAGGCCGCGCTGGCGCGCCTCGGCCGCGACCTCGGGCGCGATGCCGTGCGCGCTGAACACCACGATGCTGTGCGCGGGCACTTGCGCCAGTTCCTCGACGAATACCGCGCCGCGCTCGCGCAACGCGGCGACCACATGGCGGTTATGCACGATTTCGTGGCGCACGTAGACCGGCGCGCCGAACACGTCGAGGGCGCGTTCGACAATCTCGATGGCCCGCTCGACCCCGGCGCAAAAGCCACGCGGATTGGCCAACACGATTTGCATACGTCCTCCGGAACGGAACTGGATCAGTCCGCTTTAGAGCTTACGTGCGTGAGGTCGGGCGAGCTTGCGCCAGATCAAGCTGGTGATATTTCGCAAACACAAACGCCCAAGAAAAAACCCCGCCGGACAAGAAGTCCGGCGGGGTTTTTAACGTCCTACAAGTTTCTTACAACCGTACGCGATGGCTGTCTGTCAACCGCCGCGCACGACGGCAATTACAGGAACTTGTAGTTCAGACGTGCGTAGAACGTGCGACCGAGCGGGTTGGTGAAGGTCGCATCGTAACCGACCTGGAAGTTGGCTGCGTTACGCGACGATGGCGGGTCTTCGTCGGTCAGGTTTTTCACGCCCAGGGTGACACTCACGTTTTTCATCGGTTTCCAGCCAAGCGCGGCATCGAAGGTCGAATAGGCATCGACCTTGCGTACCAGCGGGTAGTCGTCGGCGACGGAAGCCACATCGGTGTAATCCTTGTAGCCCTTGGTGTAGTTATGCGTCAGCGATGCATTCCACTGGCCGATGGCGTAGGTCGCACCGAGGGTGTGGCGGTAGCGCGGGGTCGGACCGAAATCCTTGTAGTCGCCCAGGTCGCTCACTTCCGGCGAACCTTCGTACTGGTAACCATGGTCGGTGTAGTAGGTCACGTCGTAGTTGGCGCCGATGTTGCCCATGTCACCCAGTTTCTGGCGATAGTTCAAGTTCAGGTCGATACCGGCGGCGAAGAATTTACCCGTGTTCACGCGTGGCAGGGCCACGTAGGCGAGCGGGAAATCCTTGTTGGTGCTGCCGTTGTACGGCAAGAGCTTGGTTCCGGGCGTCGGTGGCGGTGGCGGCAATTTCGCCAGTTCGGCTTCTTTTTTCCTCTTCTGGTAGGCATCCTCCTCCACCGGGTCGTAACGATAGAACTGGCCGAGGTTACCGACCGGATCATTGAACACCGTGGTTTCGGACATGGCATTGATCGACTTGTTGATCTTTACGTTCCAGTAATCGATCGAGCCGCTGAAATTGGCGCTCGGCTGGAATACCAGGCCAAGCGTGAACTGCTTCGATTTTTCGGGCTTGAGATCGGGATTGCCGCTGTTTTGGGTATCGAGCTGAACGTCGCACTCGTCCTGCCGTTCGCCAACTGATTCATTGATTCGCACGCCATTCGGGCAACGGATCGGATCGCTGAAGTTGGCCGAGGTGTTGTTGAGCGCCTTCGGATTGAGGTTGTCGACCAAGGTAGGCGCGCGGAAGCCGCGTGCCACCGAACCGCGCATCATGAAAGCGGTGCTGGGACGGTAGGTGAAGCCGAGTTTCGGGCTGATGTTGTCGAACTCGGTGCCGAAGCCGTTCTTGTATTTGTCGTAGCGTGCGGCGGCGGTCAGCTCCAGGTCTTTGTAGACCGGGATGATCGCTTCGGTAAACAAGCCGAACACTTCGCGGTCGCCCGCCACGCTCGGAATTTCGCCGGAACCGCCGACTTCGTCGCCTGCGGCCAGCACTGGCGAGGACACCTGTTTCAGCTCTTCCTTGCGGAACGAGGTGCCGACCGAGAAACCAAGCGCGCCGTATGGCAGGGTGAACAGTTCCTTGGACATGCGGTAATCGAACTCTTTCGAGATCGAGGTACCGCCGTTCTGGAAGCCGCTCAGCTGCGAACCGAGCAGGCCGGCCAGGCTGGTCGCGTCTTGCGAGCCGAATACGTTGATTTCACCGGAATCGACCAGCGGTGTGAGCTTTTTGTAGCTGAAGCGGCCAGGACCGAAGGAAATTTCGACTTCGTTCTTGCCATAGGTCAGCGCGGTCTCGTAATCCCAGCCCACCAGATTGCCCTTGGCGCCGACCACAATACGGGTGTTCTCGGTCGTGGTCAGGTCGTTGCGGCCACCGCCGGCGACGGTACGCCAGGTACCTTTGATCAAACCGGTCGGGGTGACGTCCATATCGGCTGCCAGCACGGTTTCCGCCGTCGTGACAGTGCCATTTGGCATTTTGTACCCAGCCGGCAAGATCAGTCCCTTAGGCAGCGTAACCGCCTTCGGATAGAAACGGCCGTTGACCGGATACTCCATCGGGATGGTATACGGCGCCGGCGACGAGGCCGAGATCATCTTGTCGCGGGTGTAGGCAGCTTCGGCGAACAGTTCGTGGTTCTCGTTGATCTTGAAGACCGCGCGCGAGACCAGGTTCGAGTGCTTCGCTTCCGGAATCAGGTCGATGTACTTGACGTAGTCGGTGCCGCAACCTTTTTCACTGATGACCACCAGGCTGAATTCGGGATTGTCGCAATTTTTGTAACGGAACGGGTTGACGCCGACGTACTTGTTGCCGAGGGTATCGTTAAAATTCAGGTTGGGCACGCCGTTACGCGGCGACGCCTTGTTGATGCCCAGGTCGGGACGCACGGAGGTGGTCGAGAAACTGCGCTGGCTGGCGGTCAGCTTGTCGTTCTCTTCGTGGTTGGCGCTGACCAGCACGTTGAAGCGGTCGGTCGCGATATCGCCGAAGCCGGCCGTGATGTTAAAACTCTTGGTGTTGCCGCCGCCCTGGTCGACGTGGGTCTTGTAGGCGGACATTTCCACGCCCTTGTAATCCTTGCGCAGGATGAAGTTGATCACGCCGGCCACCGCATCGGCGCCGTACACGGCCGAGGCGCCATCGCGCAGCACTTCGATGCGTTCGATGGCCGACAGCGGGATCGAGTTCAGGTCGACCGGGTTGTTGCCGACCGCATAGTTGGCCACGCGGCGGCCGTTCAGCAGCACCAGCGTGTAGCGGGCGCCCAAGGCGCGCAGGTTGGCGGTCGACGGCACGCCGGAAGCGCCGACGTTGTTGGCGGTGACGCCGCCGCCGAAGTTCCCCGGAATCAGGTTGACGAGGTCTTGTGCGGAGGTGGCGCCGGTGCGCTCGATGTCTTCGCGTTTAAGGATGGTGACAGGCAGCGCGGTTTCAGCGGCGACGCGTTTGATCGACGAGCCGGTGATCTCGACGCGCTGCATCGAATTGTCCTGGGAAGCGGTCTGGGCGACGGCTGGCAATGCCGCAAGGCCGAGGCCGACTGCGATACCGCCCGAGAAGACCAGGCGCAGTGAACGCGATAAAACGGTTTCTGTCATCATGTGTGAATCCCTTGATTTTATATAATATTAGTATTAACACCATCTCTTTTGGAGGGTGCATCAATTTAAGTAGCGAACCTCGCGGTGCCACGTTCCGGATCGCGGATACGTGCCGGTGCAAGGTACAACAGCCGAGTTCTTGGTCATGCTGTCTCCGTCGGCTGAAACTTCTTCACTTCGCTTAAAGCGACTTTCTCCAACTGGCGTTGCACTTCTGTGCTTTTTTGCCAATCAAGCCCAAGATAGAAACATATGGGAATAATTGATGTCAACGGTAAACACACAATATGTATATAAACAACAGCCGTGGTCGCGTGCATACGATTGCATTGTAGTTTCTTGCATACGGAACACGAATATGTGATTGAATAAAGGTAATGAATTGCAGGTGTTGGCAATGCACAGCCGCGCCCGCTGGAAAAGTGGCGCGTCGAAGCGCGCCATGCTGTGCATGGCGGCGTGCAAAATGGGCGCCGGTCGCGGCGTGGGAATGTTGAACGGGCGGCAGCGCCGCCGTGAGGCCGTATCAGGACGCCGCGCGGATGCAACAGCAAGCGCGCGGTTCAGTGCAGCGGACTGAGTCAGTCGTGCATATTCAGTCGTGCATACCCGGTCGCGCTGGCGTCAGCCCTGCGCACCCTGGCGGCGCTGGCGCACCGCCTCGGCCAGGCCTTCGAGCACGGCCACGCTGCTGTCCCAGTCGATGCAGCCATCGGTGATCGACTGGCCGTACACCAGTTCCTTGCCCGGCACCAGGTCCTGGCGCCCGGCCACCAGGTGCGACTCCACCATCACGCCGACGATGCGGCCATCGCCCCCGGCCACCTGGGCCGCGATATCGGCGCACACCGGCACCTGGTTTTCCGGCTTCTTGGAACTGTTGGCGTGCGAGGCGTCGATCATCAGGCGCGCGGCCAGGCCTTGCGCGGCGATCTGCTGGCAAGCCAGTTCCACGCTGGCGGCGTCGTAGTTCGGGGTCTTGCCGCCGCGCAGGATGATGTGGCAATCCTCGTTGCCGTTGGTCGACACGATGGCCGAATGGCCGCCCTTGGTCACCGACAAGAAGTGGTGCGGCTGCGAAGCGGCCTTGATCGCTTCCACCGCGATCTTGATATTGCCGTCGGTCCCGTTCTTGAAACCCACCGGACACGACAACCCGGACGCCAGTTCGCGGTGCACCTGCGACTCGGTGGTGCGGGCGCCGATCGCGCCCCAGCTGATCAGGTCGGCGATGTACTGCGGACTGATCACGTCGAGGTATTCGGTGCCGGCCGGCAAGCCGAGTTCGTTGATGTCGCGCAGCAGCTCGCGCGCCATGCGCAGCCCGTCGTTGATGCGGAAACTGTTATCCATGTACGGATCGTTGATCAAGCCCTTCCAGCCGACCGTGGTGCGCGGCTTTTCGAAGTACACGCGCATGACGATTTCCAGCTCGCCCTTGAAGCGTTCGCGCTCGCCGGCCAGGCGGCGCGCGTATTCCATCGCCGCGCGGGTATCGTGGATCGAGCACGGCCCGATCACCACCATCAAGCGGTCGTCCTGGCCGTGCAGGATGCGGTGCAGCGCCACGCGCGAGCCGGCCGCGGTCTGCTCGGCCCGCTCGCCGCAGGCAAACTCGCGGATCAGATGGGAGGGCGGCGTCAGTTCCTTCATTTCGCGGATGCGTAGATCGTCGGTGCGTGGCATGGTGTTCTCCGTGGCTGGGTCATTCAAATGGTCGGGCTAAAAAAAAACCGCCATGGCTGGCGGTTTATCTGGATATTGCAAGATCTCGTTGTTGCTACGTGAACCTGCCGCTACTCCACCGCCTTTGGGTTGGAATTGCTAAAGTAAAAGTAGCAGGTAAAGAAAACGACGTTGTGCATGGCAAGATCCGAAAGTGGTGCAAGGACTATAACAACAATTCCTGCAATTTGGCAAGCTGTTTGTTCGGCGTCCGTCAAGACCGCACGGCACAAGCGGTTGCGCCGTTCCCACAACAGCGGCGCCGATGCTTGTCACATTTGATCCAGATCAGTTGCGCAAACGCGCCCGGTGCAAAACTCAGTCACCGAGCCTCTGCCGGACTTTGCGCCAGATCAAACGTGGTCGACTTTTCCAGTCAGATAGATTGACTTGGATCATGGCTTTTCAAAGCGGACGGGGCAGTCATATGCTTTGTGGAGCCTGTCATGAAACACACTATCTTGTCCCGTTCGCTGCGGGGTCTGTTCGCCGGCGGTGGCGCCGCCGGCCTGGCCCTGCTCGCGTGCCCCGCGCGCGCGCAGGCACCGGCGCCGCCGGCCCCCATCCCGCGCGTCGAAATCACCGGCACCCTGATCCCGCGCGCGACGCGCGAAACGGCGGCCGCCGTCATCACCCTCAACCGCAACGATATCGAGCGTTCCGGCAAGACCACCGTGGCCGAGCTGCTGCAAACGCTGGCGGTCGACAACCAGGGCTCGGTGCCCTCGAGCTTCGGCGGCGGCTTCGCCAGCGGCGCCTCCGGCATCTCGCTGCGCGGCCTGGGCGCGGCCTCCACCCTGGTGCTGCTCAACGGGCGCCGGGTGGCCCCCTACGGCCTGGCCGACGATGGCCAGAAAGTCTTTTCCGACCTGAACATCATCCCCACCGACGCCGTCGAGCGGGTCGAAGTGCTCAAGGACGGCGCCTCGGCCATCTACGGCTCGGACGCGATCGCCGGCGTGGTCAACGTGATCCTGCGGCGCGACTTTCGCGGCACGACCGTGCGCGCCAGCTTCGGCCAGTCGCGCGAGCACGACGGCAACGACGGCGTCGCCTCGCTTACCTGGGGCAAGGGCGACCTGCAGGCCGACCGCTACAACCTGCTGGCCAGCCTCGAGTACGGACGGCGCGCCGAGATCTGGAACCGCGACCGCGCCGAGCGCGCGCACATCGGGCGCGGCGACCTGCGCCCCTGGGGTTTCAGCGCCCAGGAAACGCTGGGCGGCACCGGCACAATCACCGCCAACAATATGGCCGGCAACGCCATCAACGGCAATGTGCGCAACCCCGATACGCTCGACTACGTCAACCGCGGCAACCTGGCCGGGGCCGGCTTTACCCGCACCTTCCCGGGCGCGGCCTGCGCCAACTTTACCCGCCACCCGCAGGGCGACCCGGGCGGCGGCTGCCTGGTCGATTCCCAGCAACTGTACAACCAGGTCCAGCCGCGCCAGGAGCGGGTCAATTTCTTCGGGCGCTCCACCTTCCAGGCCACGCCCGAGGTGCAAACCTACGCCGAACTGAACCTCTACCGCAGCGAATCGGCCTCTTCCTCGACGCCGCCGGCGGTCAGCGGCGCGGTCGGCTATCCGGGCGGCCCGGTCAACAGCGCCAACGTCATGCTGGGCGCGACCCATCCCGACAATCCCTACTTCGGCACGGCGGCGCGGCTGCGCTACATGGCGGCCGACGTCGGCCCGCGCGCGACCAGGATCGACTCCGACTTCGTGCGCTTGCTGGCCGGCGCCAGGGGCAGCGTGGGACCGTGGGAGCTCGACACCGCCCTGCTGTTCTCGCAAAACCAGATCGACAGCGAACGCAGCAGCTACCCGCAGCGCGACGTCCTGTTCGCGCTGCTCAATCCGACCTCGGCCAATGTGGCGGCGGCACGCGCCAACCCGGCCTACGCCGCGCTGCCGCCCGGCACCGTGTGGCGCATCGCCGAGAACGCCGGCCTGAACTCGCCGGTCCTGTACGCCGCGCTGGCGCCCTCACTGAACAACGACGCCAAGAGCCGCATTGCCCAGCTTGACGTGCGCGCCTCGCGCCAGTTGACCGACCTGCCCGGCGGCGCCCTCGGCATCGCGCTCGGCGGCGAATTCCGGCGTGAAACGGCCGAACTCGCCCCCGTTCCCGGCACCGAACGCGGCAACATCATCGGCCTCGGCTACTCCGCTTACAAGGGCGCCCGCAACGTGGCCGCGCTGTATGGCGAAGTGCTGGCGCCGGTGCACCCGAGCGTCGAACTGTCGGCCGCGCTGCGGGCCGACCACTACACCGATGCGGGCGATGCCTACAATCCCAAGTTCGGCGTCAAATGGACCCCGGCGCCCACCTTCGCCTTGCGCGGCACCTATGCGCGCGGCTTTCGCGCGCCCAGCACCGCCGAAAACGGGGTCGGCGGCCTGGCTGCGTATTCCACCGCCGTCGACCCGCTGCGCTGCAACCTGGGCGTGGCCATTGGCTGCAACCCGGCCCAGGTGGCCATCATCACCTCGCCCAATCCGGCCCTGTCGCCCGAAAAATCGCGCAGCGTCAACGTCGGCATGGTGTGGGACCCGTACAAGCGCACCAATATCGCGCTCGACCTGTGGGAAATCAAGCGCAAGAACGAGATCAACCAGGAGCAGAGCGACGCCGCCATCCGGGCCGGGCGCATCGCGCGCGATCCCAGCGGCGCCACCCGTCCCGGCGACCCCGGTCCGATCACGGCGGTGCTGGCCAGCTATGTCAATTCGGCGCGCACCGAGGTGCGCGGCGCCGACCTCGACCTGACCCAGCGCGTCGACTTCGGACCCGGCACCGGCGATGTGACCATCAATACCAAGTGGACCCACCTGTTCAAGTGGCTGCGCACCGAGCAGGATGGCAGCGCGCGCGACTTCGCCGGCACCCACGGCAACTGCGACGTCACCAACTGCGTCGGCACGCCCGAGGACCGGGTCAACTTCGGTCTGTCGTGGGAGCGCGCGGCCTGGCGCGTGGCGGCCAACGTCAATTACCGGGGCGACCTCGAGAACACGCTGTTCAAGAACGACCCGGCCGGTTGCGCCAGCCATGTCGCCAACGGCGATCCGGCCCCGGCCGGCTGCGAACTGCCGTCCTTCACCACGGTCGACCTGACGTTCCGCTGGAAGCCGACCACGCGGATGGAAGTGTTCGGATCGGCGCAAAACATTTTCGACAAGATCGCCCCGCCCGACCCGCTGACCTACGGCGCGAACGCCTATAACCCGCTCGACTACGCCGGCGCCGTCGGGCGTTTCTTCACAGCCGGCGTGCGTTACACCTTTTAGCGACACCCCTTCCGTTTAACCACCCCACCGGAGCAGTCCATGATTGAAAAAGCCTTATCCGCCGCCATTCGCCGCCTGTGCGCCGGCGGCGCCCTCCTCGGCGCCGGCGTGCTGGCCCTGCCGGCCCAGGCCCAGTCCCCCGCCGAGGGCGCGCAGCCGATGCAAAAAGTCGAAATCGTCGGCACCTCGATCCGCCAGCGCCTGGCCAGCCAGACCGCGCTGCCGATCAGCACCATCCGCGCCGAAGACTTCGCCAAGCAGGGCCTCTCGACCGTGCAGGAAGTGCTGGCCACCATTCCCATGAACCAGACCTCGACCGGTTCGAGCCAGTCGGTCGGTTCCGGCACGGGCGGACGCGCCACGGCCAACCTGCGCGGCCTCGGCAGCGACAAGACCCTGGTGCTGCTCAACGGCCGGCGCCTGGCCAACCACCCGTTTTTTGCCGACACGGTCGACCTGAACATCATTCCCGTGGCCGCGCTCGAACGGGTCGAGGTGCTGCGCGACGGCGCCTCGGCCATCTACGGCAGCGACGCCATCGGCGGCGTGATCAACTTCGTCACCAAGCGCTCCTACCAGGGCATGGAAGTGAGCGTGGAAGCGCATGAACCGGCCGGCTCGGGCGGCGCCGACGAGCAGCGCATCAACTTCACCGGCGGCTGGGGCAACCTGGCCACCGACGGCTACAACCTGCTCGGCGTGGTCGACTTTCACCGCCAGTCCCCTCTCATGGCCACCGACCGCGACTTCGCGCGCACCGGGGTGCGCCCCGAACGCGGCCTGTACCAGACCAGCGGCACCACCTTCCCGGCCAACTTCTACTCCGACGAAGGCATTGCCGGCAATCCCAGCTATGCCAGCGGTTGCCGGCCGCCCTACTCGATCCCCAACCTGAGCGGCGCGCCAAACTGCCGCTTCGACTCGACCCAGTTCATCGACCTGATTCCGCTGACCAAGCAGGAAACCTTCCTCGGCCGCTTCAGCAAGAAACTCGGGACCGAGCACACGGCCACCCTCGAATACCTGCACAGCCGCAGCACCAACGAAGCGCGCGTGGCGCCGCCGCCGCTGGCCGGCATCGGCCTGACCATGAGCAATACCAGCCCCTTCTATCCCGGCGCCGGCATTACACCCGCCGTGGCCGGCCTGACCGGCGAGCCGCTCGACGTCAGCTGGCGCCCGCTGGTGACGGGCAAGCGCGAAGGGCTCGACGTCAGCCTGACCGACCGCCTGCTGGCCGGCATGGAGGGCACGGCCGGCGGCTGGGACTACAACCTTGGCTTGTCGTATGCGGTGGGGCGGGCGCGCAGCGCGTTCACCAACGGCTACGTGGTCGATGCGCGCATCATTGAGGGCGTCGGCAACGGCTTACTCAACCCCTTCGGCGAACAAACGCCTGCCGGCAACGACTTCCTGCGCCAGTCGCTGCTTCAGGGCGAATATTTGCGCGCCAAGATCAAGAGCGGCGCCATCGACTTCAAGGCCAGCCGCGAACTGATGACCCTGCCCGCAGGCGCGCTCGGCTTCGCGCTCGGCGGCGAATTCCGGCGCGACGAAGCCGATTACCGCGTCAACCGCGCGCTGGCCAGCCAGGCATCGAGTTCCGGCTACGCCGACGCCCAGGACCAGAGCGGCAGCCGCAATATCGGCGCTGTTTTCACCGAGCTCAACATCCCGGTCATCAAGGACCTGGAAGTGAACCTGGCCGCGCGCTACGACGACTACACCGATTTCGGCCACAGCTTCAATCCCAAGGTGGCGCTGCGCTGGCAGCCGAGCAAGCAGGTGCTGCTGCGCGGCTCGTTCAACAAGGGCTTCCGCGCACCCACCCTGTACGACCTGCACGGGCCGCAGACCACCACCAATACCGGCAATTCCTGGAACGATCCGGTGCTGTGCCCTGGCGGCACGCCAGCGCCGGGGGCCAATCCCAACATTTCCTGCGACCAGCAACAAAACATCCGCGGCGGCGGCAATCCGGACGTCAAGCCGGAACGCTCGCGCACCTACAGCGCCGGGATCGTGCTCGAGCCGACCAACAACCTGACCTTGACCGGCGACTACTGGGATATCCGGCTCAAGGACCAGATCAGCGCACTGGCCGAGGAATCGATCTTCAGCAACTACCAGAAATACCAGAACCTGTATTTCTACAATGCCGCCCGCACCCGGCTCGATTACGTGCTGGCGATCACCCAGAACCTGGGCGAGGTCAAGACGCGCGGGGTGGACCTGGGCCTGCTGTGGCGCTTGCAGCGCGGTCAATTCGGCAATTTCACCGTTGGGGTGGAAGGCACCTATGTCGACCGCTACGACTACCAGAACGAGCGCAACGGGCCGTTCACGGTCAACGCGGGCCGCTTTGCCGACGCCAGCCCGGTGTTTCGGTGGCGCCACACGGCCACCCTGGGCTGGACCCGGGGTCCGGTGAACATGACCTTGTCCAACCGCTACCTGTCCGGCTATGACGACCAGCCCGACGCCGATGGCGTGGTGCCCGGACGCGTGGGACATTACTCGACCTGGACGCTGGCGGGCACGTACACGGCCAACCAGAAGGTCAGCGTGACGGCCGGGGTGAAGAACCTGCTGGACGACGACCCGCCTTTCACCTTGCAGAGCACAACGTTCCAGCAAGGCTACGATCCGCGCTATACGGACCCGATCGGGCGCACCTTTTACGTGAGGGCGACCTACAAGTTCTGAGTAGGCCCGGCATGCACGCCGAGCGCAAACGCAAGGGGCGCACCATCAGTGCGCCCGTCGGGAACGATCTTGAGCAAGGTCAGCGCCGGCACCGCTGGCGCCGACTGCGTGCGCTGACGTGCGCGCTTTACGCGGTACCGCCCACGATCACGTCTTCGATGCGCAGGGTCGGCTGGCCCACGCCCACCGGCACGCTCTGGCCTTCCTTGCCGCACACGCCCACGCCCGAATCAAGGCGCATGTCGTTGCCGATCATCGATACGCGGTTGAGCACGTCCGGACCGTTGCCGATCAGGGTCGCGCCCTTGACCGGATAGGTGACCTTGCCGTTTTCGATCATGTAGGCTTCGCTGGCCGAGAACACGAACTTGCCGTTCGTGATATCGACCTGGCCGCCGCCGAAATTGACCGCGTACAAGCCGTTCTTGACCGAGGCCAGGATTTCTTCCGGGTCCTTGTCGCCGCCGAGCATATAGGTGTTGGTCATGCGCGGCATCGGCAGGTGCGCAAACGATTCGCGGCGCGCGTTGCCGGTCACCGGCATCTTCATCAAGCGCGCGTTCATGGTGTCCTGGATGTAGCCTTTCAGGATGCCATCTTCGATCAGGGTGGTGCACTGGGTCGGATTGCCTTCGTCATCGATATTGAGCGAACCGCGGCGGTCGGCCAGGGTGCCGTCATCGACCACGGTGACGCCCTTGGCGGCCACGCGCTCGCCGATGCGTCCCGAAAACGCCGACGACCCCTTGCGGTTGAAGTCGCCTTCCAGGCCATGGCCGATCGCTTCGTGCAGCAGCACGCCGGGCCAGCCCGGCCCGAGCACGATGGTCATCGGCCCGGCCGGCGCCGGACGCGCGTCGAGGTTGACCACGGCCGCCTTGACCGCTTCGTCGGCGTAGCGCTCGAGCACCACATCGTCGAAGTAAGCGTAGTTAAAGCGTCCGCCGCCGCCCGACGAGCCCATTTCGCGCCGGCCGTTCTGCTCGACGATGACGGTCACCGAGACCCGCACCAGCGGACGGATATCGGCCGCCAGCACGCCATCGCTGCGCACCACCAGCACCACGTCGTATTCACCGGCCAGGCCGGCCATGACCTGCACCACGCGCGGATCTTTGGCGCGCGCCATTTTTTCCACGCGTTCGAGCAATTTGACCTTGGCGGTCGCGTCGAGCGAGGCCAGCGGATCGTTGGGCAGGTACAGCGAACGTCCGCCCACCGGGGTCATCGAGGACGCCACCTTGATCTTGCCGGCGCCGGCGCGCGCAATGGTGCGCGTGGCCGCAGCCGCGTCGAGCAGGGCGCGTTCCGAGATTTCATCGGAGTACGAAAAGGCGGTCTTGTCGCCGGACACGGCGCGCACGCCGACGCCCTGGTCGATCGAGAAACTGCCGGTCTTGACGATGCCTTCTTCCAGGCTCCAGCCTTCACTCTTGGTGAACTGGAAATACAGGTCGGCGTAATCGACCTTGTGGGTGAACATCGTGCCCAGGGTGCTGAGCAGCTTGCCTTCGTCGAGGCCAAAGGGCGTCAGCAGCACATCGCGCGCGACAGCCAGGGAGGAGAGATTCGGTTCGAACGGTGTCATTTTGCGGGTCTTTCAATGTGGATCAGCCATTGTGCCATAGTCGGCCTGTTACAGTAGCTCACAGGGTAGCTCACAGCGTGGTTCACAGCTTTCTGTGCTTAAGTGCGGGCAAGCTTTCGCGCACACCCGCCAGGAAAGCGGCGTCGAGCGCGCCGCTGACGATGCCTTCGCCCTCGTCGAGCACCGCCTTGACCTCGCCCCAGGGGTCGATCAGCATGCTGTGGCCGAAGGTGCGGCGCCCGTTCACATGGGTGCCGCCCTGGGCCGAGGCCAGCACGTAGCACTGGTTTTCGATGGCGCGCGCGCGCAGCAGCACTTCCCAGTGCGCAAGACCGGTGGTGTGGGTGAACGCGGCGGTGACCACGATCAACGCGCACTCGCCCATGGCCCGGTACAGCTCGGGAAAGCGCAAGTCGTAGCAGACCGACAAGCCGACCCGCCCGAACGGCGCCTCGAAGGCCACCACCGCCTCGCCCGGCACGATGGTGCGCGCCTCGTCGTAGGTTTCAAGCCCCTTGGTAAAGCCGAACAAATGGATCTTGTCGTAGCGCTGCACCGGCGCGCCCTGCGGGTCGTACACCAGGGTGGTGTTCATGACGCGCCCGGCGTCCGGCGATACCAGCGGCAAGGTTCCGCCGATCAGCCAGATGCCGTGCTCGCGCGCCAGTTGCGCCATGCAAGCCTGGATCGGCCCCTGTCCCGGCGCCTCGGCGTGGGCCACCTTGTCGGTGTCGCTCATGCCCATGATGGGCCAGTATTCCGGCAAGGTCACCAGGGTGGCGCCGCGCGCCGCCGCCTCGCCCACCAGCCGGCGCGCCGTGGCGATATTCTCGGCGACATCGGGGGTGCTGATCATCTGTACTGCGGCCACGCTCGTCATGTCTCGCTCTCCGGTCGGTCGTTCTGTTCAGTCGGTCGTTCTGTTTAGTTCGTCTCGGGTTTCACGTTGGTCGCCGGCAGCACCAGCGGCGGCGGGCCTTTGGGCGCACCGAGCTTGGTGATGACCGGCGCCTTCCACGGGCCGGTGATCTGCATTTCGTAGGTCAGCGCCTTCATCACGGGGGCGCGCAGGAACAGTTGCGCGAGAAAACTGCCCAGCCCGACCACCGGATTGACCGCCAGCGCGTACACCAGCGGGCCGGTGCCCAGGTTGAATTCGGGGATCACCACCACATGCAGGTTGGTCGACTCGTTGGCAATGTCGGCGGTGCCCGCCATGAGCACGGTGGCCGCCACGCCATGCATTTTGAGATTGTCGGTGCGCACCACCCCGCGCGTGATGCTGGCGTTGGCGGTGATGCCGTCGAAGGCCAGCCCTTCCGAAAACACATCGTGGAAATCGAGCTTGAGCAGGCGCGGCAGCATTTGCAGGCTCAGCACGCCCAGCAGCTTGGCCGCGCCCGGGTCTTGCTTGAGAAATTGGCCCGACGCCACGCCCATTTCGATCTTGCCCGACAAACTAGGGATGTCCAGCGAATACGGCAAGCCATTCCAGGCGATCTCGCCCGCCATCTTGCCCTTGCCGCGCCGCAGCGTTTCGGGGAAGCCGAAGCGGTCCAGCAACTTGCCGGCATCCTCGATGTCGAGCACGAACTTCAGGCTGGTGTTGCTGTGCCCTTCCCCGGTCACCCACTTGCCGGTGCTGCGCAGCACGCCGTCGGGATTGGCCAGCAGCAAGCTGTTAATCTGCCACTCGCGCCCGCTGGCCAGCTGGGCGTTGCTGGCGACCAGTTCCAGGCGCCCAAGTTTCTTGTTGAACAGCTCGAAATGCTCGGCCACGATGTCGAGCGCGGGAATGGTGGCGGCCGCGCTCTTGCCGCCTTCGAGCAAGTCTTTCACGCCGGCGGCGGCCGATTCGGGAATGATCAGCGAAGCCAGGCGCGCCGTGACCTTGCCCAGGCCCTGGCCGCTCGGCCCCTCGGCCCAGGTGACGTGGCCGGCCACCTGGCGCGCATCTACGTTGGCCTGCCAGGTATCTTTCACGTGCGAGGCGCCCACCACCACGTTGTCGAGCTTGCGTTCGCTGATGATCAGTTCGTTCGCGCGCGCGGCCAGCACATCGGCCACCACGTACTGGGCCAGGTCGATGCCCTCGCCCGGAGCGGCGGCCGCCGGTGCGCCGGCCAACTCGGGCGCGGCGTGCGCCACCGACGAGCCGATCGCGATCCACTGGTCGACGTTGATGGTTTTCATATCGGCATTGATCATCAGGCCGCTGTCCGGGATCGGGGCCGGCACGTTCACGCCGATGCCGCCGCTGTCGACCTTCCACGCTCCCTTGCCCAGCTTGCTGCGCTGGTAGCGCGCGCTGATGTTCGGGCCCAGCGCCAGCCGGATCTCGTCATGCGCCACGCCGGGGTCGGCGCCCGCCAAGCCGGTCAGGGTGAAATGCAGCGGCAGGCTGTCGGCGGCCGTCTTGTTGAGCGGCGCCGGCAATTCCACGCCCATGCCGGCCAGGGTCGAGTCGACCGTTACCTGGGCCTGGTGATCGCGCACCACCACCGCGCCGTTGTAGCGGGCGGCGCCCGAGACCAGCCCCAGCACGTGCCGCAAGGCGGCCGACGGATAGGTCTTGCGGATGCCGTCGGCGGTGGCCGTGCCGGCCAGCTTGATCACGATCGCATTGTCGCGCTGCGTGCCGCCGGTCAGCGCCAGCGGCCCGCCCAGGAAGCTGGCGCCGACGCCGTTCAGGTTGATGCCTTTTTCGTTAAATTCGAGCTTGCCGATGGCCGACTGCAGCGGCGGCAAGGGATCGAACAGCACCACGTCGTTGTTCATCAGCTGCAAGGTGCCCTGGACTTTCGATTCGATCAGGTGGGCCAGCGGCAGTTGCAGTTTCAATCCCAGCTTGGCGTTGCCGGTCGCGCGCGTGTGTTCGGTAAAGCGGCCGATCCAGTTCAGCACCGGGCTCGCTTCCACGTAGCCGAGGAAGTCTTGCATCGGCCCGGCGGCATTGCCGTCGATTTCCAGCACCTTGTCCGGGTCGGCCAGGTCGGCGATCACGGCTTTGACCGCGCTCAGCGCCACGCCACGGGTTTTCGCCGTGTCGCCCTTGATTTCCATGCGCGTGCGGTCGAACAAAAAGCTGCCGTTGATCTGCTCGGCCTGCGGCCACTCCGGCGCCACCCCATCGGGCGCGAAATGGCCGGGCGCGTAGTTCAGCCTGGCGTTTTCCAGGCGTCCGCCGACCCGGAATTCGCCCTTGCGCTCGCCCGGCGTATTGCTGCGGAACGGGAAGTGCGCCAGGTCGCCGCGCAGGCGGAAGGTGGCGTCCTGCGCCATGCCGTCTTCCAGCGCGCCGGTCAGCCAGCCGCGCAGGTGTTCCGGGGTTTTCAGGGGCAGGTAGCGCCCGATGGTGTTGATCGCAAAGCCCGACAAGGTGCCGCTGACGTCGACAATGTCGGCCGGCTTGCCGGCCTGGCTTCCCAACGTCATCTGGTGCGTGCCCGACAGCGATCCGGTCAGCGTCCCTTGCGCAAAGTCGAGGCGCTCCAGTTGCACCAGCAATTTGTTCTCGGGCGCAAAGGTCCAGCGCGCGCGCGCGTCGAATTGATCGAAGGCCATGGCCGGGTCGGCAAACCAGGCCGGCAGTTGCAGCACCAGTTGCTGCGAACTGAGGGTCAGCGTGCCGCCCTTCTCGCTCGCGTCCAGGACGCCGGACAAATTCTCGATGCCGGGAATCGGCGGAAACGCCGCCCGCGTCGGGCTCGAACCGGTCCTGGCCACGGCCGGCCGGGCCGCTTGGGCGCGCATGCCCAGGCCGTCGAGCTTGCCGCGCACGCGGTAGCTGGCGAGGTCGGGGAACTTGCCCTGCCACTCCACCGAAAAATCGCTGACCTTGCCGCGCAGGCCGCCGTCCACCAGCAACTGGCGCTGCACAGCGGTCAGCGGCAATTGGCCGGCCAGGCGCGACAGGGTTTCCAGGTCGAGTTGGCGGGCACTCACTTTCACCTGCTCCGGCGCCTGGCCGCGTGCCGGGGTGTAGGACTCGGACAAGGTGGTCGGCGCCAGGCTCAGGCCGTCGGCGGTGAGCAGGGAAAAATCGGTGAGCGTCACTTCGTGCCCGTGCGTCCCGAAGGCCGGGGTGCCTTGATTACTGCCGGCGGCAAAGGTTTCGCGCGCGGACAAGCGGCCCCGCACGCGCGCCAGCGCCAGCGCCGGCAAGTCGCGCCCCAGGCGCGCACTGACGCCGGCCAGCGCCACGTCGGCGGTAAACCCGGCCAGCTTGGCCCGGTCCAGGCTCAGCCAGGCGCGCACCGATCCCTGGCCCTGGCTCACCTTGACCGGGTAATCGAGGTAGGGGGTCCAGGCGGCCAGGTCGGTATCGGGCAGGTCGGCGTACAGCTCGCCTTTCCACTGGCGCATGTCGGCCATGCGCGCCGTAAAGCGCGGATGGGCGAAGTCGGCGCGCACATCGAGCGGCCCGGCCAGGCTGGCCGGCGGCGTGGCGCGCAGGCCGAAGCGGTGGTGCTGCCAGCGGTTCTTGAGCACCACGTCGACGTTCTCCAGCGCCAGCACCGGCGCGCCGCGCAACTGGTCGGTCCACTGCACGCGCCCTTCGCGGATCAGGATCTGGCGCTGCTTGAAGGCCCAGTCGGCGCCGCCGGCGTCGCCGCGCTCGCCCTGCTTGATCGGCATGCCGGCCACGAACAGCTGGCCGCTGGCGTCGCGCCGGATGTCGAGGTCGGGGCGAATGATTTCGAGGGAGTAAAAACGCGGTTCCAGGGTCGGCACGCTCCACCACGACAGGGTGGCCGACACGCTCGGCAGGCTCAGCACCTGGCGGCCGGCAGGGTCGCGCAGGATCACGTCGCCCAGGAACAGGTTCGGGCGCAAGCCGCGCCAGGACGCATAGATGCGGGTGATGGTGACGTCGCTGCCCAGCGCGCGGCTGGCGATGCGCTCGATATTGCCCTTGTAATAGTCAATATTCGGCAGGATGAGGTAGCGCAGCACCAGGAACACGATGGTGAACAGAAAATACACCAGCAGCGCCAGCTTGATGGTGAAGCCCAGCACGTGATGGGTGGCGCGATTGCAGGCCCGATAGGCGGAACGCAGCCGCCGCCAGCGCTCTGCGATGGGCAGGTGCTCGGCGGGAGCCTGTGCTTCCGGTGTATGCATCAATAAGCTGATAAAGGGTCCCGCCGTATCCAAATGTAGTGCAATAAGGTAAGGCTTGCGCGAATCGCGCCGGCTCCCTTACCATCGTCCTGATCCTCACCGTAGCGCGGCCCATGGTAATTTTACCTTATACAAGCGCCACCGAACCCGACTTTCACTTACCCTTTCCTGACGCCAACCAATGAATCCAGCCTCCCTGACACCGCTGTCGCGCTTTTATCAACGCTGGCTGGCGGCCGATCCAAGCCGCGCCGGCGCTGTGGCCAGCATCAGCGCCGGCCCGCTCGACCAGCTTGATCTGGCGCAAGGCTTGGCCCGCGTGGCCGTGGACGACGCCAAACCGGGCGCCCCGCCGCTTCCCGCCGTGCGCGCCATGCGCCGCCTGCGCAACCTGCTGGTCTCAAGCCTGATACAGCGCGACCTGGACGGCCAGGCCGACCTGGCCGAAGTGGTGGCCACCATGACGGCGTTTGCCGACTTCGCCATCCGCACCCACCTCACCGCCCTCATGGCCGAGCAGGTGGCCAGCCACGGCATGCCGGTCGGCCACGAATCGGGCTTGCCGCAGGAAATGATTGTGTTGGCGATGGGCAAGCAAGGCGGCGGCGAGCTGAATGTCTCGTCCGACATCGACCTGATCTTCGTCTACCCGGAAGATGGCGACACCGCCGCCGGGGCCGGCCAGCGCCAGCTGTCGAACCACGAGTTTTTCACGCGCCTGGGCAAGAAGCTGATCGCCGCCCTGTCCGAGATCACCGAGGATGGCTTTACCTTCCGCGTGGACATGGCGCTGCGCCCGAACGGCAACTCCGGCCCGCTGGTCGCCAGCCTGAACATGGTCGAGGAATACCTGATCGTGCAGGGCCGCGAGTGGGAGCGCTACGCCTGGGTCAAGGCGCGCGCCGTCACCGGCGCGCCGCAAGACATCGCCGCGCTCGAAGCCATCGTCCATCCCTTCGTGTACCGGCGCTACCTCGACTTCGGCGTGATCGACGCGATTCGCACCATGCACGCCCAGATCCGCGCCGAAGTCGACCGCCAGGAACGCCTGCATCCGGACCGCAGCAACAATGTCAAGCTGGGGCGAGGCGGGATCCGCGAAATCGAATTTCTGGCGCAAGTGTTCCAGCTGATCCGAGGCGGGCGCGATGCCGCCCTGCGCGACCGTTCCACCCGCGCCACCCTGCGCGTGCTGGCCGACAAGGAACTGCTGCCGCTTGATACGGTCGAGCAATTGCTCGCTTCCTACGCCTTCCTGCGCAACCTGGAACACCGCCTGCAATACCTGGACGACGCCCAGACCCATACCCTGCCCGCCAGCGACGCCGATCGCGCCGTCATCGCGCAGATGATGCGCCTGCCCGACGTGGCCACCCTGCTGGCGCAACTGGAAGAACAGCGCCATTTCGTGGCCGCCCAGTTCGACGCCATCTTCAGCGACAAGTCCGAGCAGGCCGGCGACACGGTCGACCCGGGCGCCAGCAGCTGGGCCGGGGCCGACCTCGACAACCGCGAAGCGATCGAAGCGCACCTGCGCGCGCTCAGCTTCGACGACGCCGGCGGCGCCGCCCAGCGCCTGATGAGCACCTGGCAGTCCGGCAAGGTGCAAGCCCTGCCCGAAGCGAGCCGCACCCGCCTGCTGGCGCTGGTCAACGCCGCGCTGCCGCTGATCGGCAAGACCGCGCTGGAAGCCGGCGCCGGCAGCGCCAGCTCGACCCTCACCCGCCTGCTGGCGTTCTTCGAAGCCATCGCGCGCCGCTCGGCCTACCTGTCCTTGCTGACCGAGTATCCGCACACCCTGGAACGCGTGATCCGCATGATGTACGCCAGCGGCTGGGCCGCCACCTTCCTGACCCAACACCCGATCGTGCTCGACGAACTGTTAGATGAGCGCGTGCGCAGCGCCGTGCCCGACTGCGCCGCCCTGGCCGCCGAACTCAAGGAGCAACTGGGCGCGGCCGCCGGCGACACCGAGCGCCAGATGGATATTTTGCGCGAAGCCCACCACGCGCAACTGTTCCGCCTGCTGGCGCAAGACCTGGCGGGCGAACTGACCGTGGAAAAGCTGGCCGATTACCTCTCGGCGCTGGCCGACACCATCGTCGCCGCCACCATCGACGCCGCCTGGCAAGCCATTTCCACGCGCCACCGCGAAGTGCCGCGCTTCGCCGTCATCGCCTACGGCAAGCTGGGCGGCAAGGAACTGGGCTACGTGTCGGACCTGGACGTGATTTTCCTGTTCGACGACGACGACCAGGAAGCGCCCGGCAACTACGCCAAGCTGGCCCAGCGTTTCATTACCTGGATGACGGCGCACACCTCGGCCGGCATCTTGTTCGATATCGACACCGCGCTGCGCCCGGACGGCGCCAGCGGCATGCTGGTCTCGAGCGTGGCCGCGTTCGAGCGCTACCAGGAAAATTCGGCCTGGATCTGGGAACACCAGGCGCTAACGCGCGCGCGTTTCTGCGCCGGCGACGCGGCCATCGGCGAACGCTTCGAAGCGGTGCGCGAACGCGTGCTGCGCACCGACCGCAGCGCGCGCGCGGACGAACTCAAGCAAGAAGTGCTGAAGATGCGCAAGAAGATGCACGACGCCTATCCGGCGCGCCCCGGCCTGTTCGACCTCAAGCAGGATGTGGGCGGCATGATCGATGTCGAATTCATGTCGCAGTACCTGGTGCTGCGCCATTGCGCGCAGTATCCGCAGCTCACCATCAACCTCGGCAACATCGGCCTGCTGCGCATGTTCGCCGACCTGGGGCTGATCGACGCGGATCTGGCGCTGGCGGTGGGCGACGCCTATCGCGCCATGCGCAAGCTGCAGCACCAGATGCGCCTGCAGGGCAAGGACAATGCGCGCGTGGACGCGGCCCTGGTGGCCAGGCACAGCGCGCCGGTCAGGCAGTTGTGGGAAGCGGTGTTCGCTTGATGGCCCATCAGGCGAGGTGCGGATAGCCGCGTGAGAACGCCTCCGCCTGCAGCGCGCCGATGCGTTCGTAATCGTGCGTGGAGCACGGCGCAAAGTGGCCGATCGACAGCGCCGGCAGCAGCTCGGCCAGCGCCGCCGCAGGCGCCAGCAAGGCCTCGCGCAAGCGCTGTCGCAGCGCGTCCGGCACGGCGGCGCCCGTCACGAACGGCAGGCCGGGCGATGGCGCCGAGTAGCGCAGGATCGAGATGCCATCCAGGCTGGACGGCTGCTCGCGGCGCAGATAGCCGAGCGTGACGCAGTCGATGGCCGCCAGGTCGGCCGCGCCGCTTTGCACCAGCGCCAGGCTGGCGCGGTGACTGCCCGACCATGTCACGCCGCTGAAAAAACGCCCGTCGCGCGCCAATGGCGCCACCGCATGGCGCAGCGCGTTCATGCCGCTGTTGGAATCGATGTCGTTGGCGGCGGCCCTGCGCCCGGGCGCGTCGGCCAGGGTGGCGATGCCGCTGCCGTCGCGCACCACGAGCGCGCTGGCGTAGTTGCTGCCCGCGCAGCCTTCAAGGTCGTAGGCCGGCGTGGCGAGCAGATGAACGTGTTCGCGCAACTGCGTCAGGTAAGGATAGCCGCACGTCTGGCTGAGCAGCATGTCGGGCCGCTTCCAGAAGTCCGGCAAGACGGGATCGCGTTCGAATTCGACGGCATCAACCATGCCATCGGCGCGCAGCGCGTCGACCAGCGCCTCGGACAGGGCTTCGTAGCCTGCCGCAACGCGGGCGGACACCTTATACATCGGAAAAGCCACTTTCCACCTCATCGGCCTGACTCCTCCATGTGCGGATGCACGGGCGCATCGACCGCCGTCAGGCCGAAGCGGCGCATCAGCTCGCCGTAACCGCGCACGTAAAAGCCACCGCTGCGGGCAATATACGCCTCGCGCCGCGCATGGTAGACGCGCGGCAGCAGATACCACGGCAGCGATGGAAAGTCATGGTGTACCAGATGGAAATTGTTATTCAGATATAGCAGGCGGAACACGAAGCCCGCTTCGTTGAGCACGATGCGCTGCTTGTGGTTTTCCGCCGGGCGATGTTCGTAATACGAGCGGATCATCACCAGCGACTGGGCCGGATACGATATCGCCAGCACGTAATACAGCGCCGACACGCCGAACGCGGCCTCGACCACCCACAGCAGCGCCACCAGCATGGCCACATGGCGCAGCCACATGTGGGCCTGGGTCCAGTCCCCGCGCAAGGGCTGGCGCACGGCCTCGATCCAGGCAGACGTGATCGCGATCGCCGGGCCGACCAGCATGCGGCCCCAGAAGGTCTTGTTAAACCACAGCAGTTGTTGCAGCGGCTTGCTCATGCCGGCCCAGGCCGCCGGCGACACGTAATGGCTTTCGGTATCGAGCGCCGGCATGGTCAGGTGGAAATCGACGTGATGGCGCAGATGGCTGTCGCAATACAACTGATACGGATACCACACCGCCAGCGGTAGCGTGCCGAGCAGGCGGTTCAGCGTCGGCCAGCGGGTCGGATGGCCGTGAATCAGTTCGTGCTGAAGCGACATGTACCACGCGCACCACCAGATCATCAGCACCGTGGCGGCGGGTGTGCCGAGCGCGCGCCAGTTCGCCAGGGTGGCCAGCCAGCCGCCATGAATGACGACGATCAACAGCCAGGTGGGCCACTCCGCCAGCCATAACCAGCGCTGGCGTTCGCCGCGCATTTGCTGCTGTTGCGCGGCGTCCATGTAGTTTGTGCACACTTCCTTTGCCACTGCTGTTGTCATAAGCAAGTTCTCCCGGTAAGTGCACTACAAGACGGGTTGAAAGCGCGCTTTGAGACCAACTCCAACCGAAGTTATTTTTGCCCGGAAACTCAGCTCCGTCATTCCCGCCATTGGCAGAAATGACTTCCCGCGCAGGCGGGAATGACGGAGCTTAAGTTAACTACATCCTCATCAAAAACGCGATTTCACACGAACGCCGACTGTGCGCGGACGCGCCATGAACAAGGTATCGCCCGGCTGGATGGCGATGCTGTTGGTCGTCACATCGCTCACTTTGTTGCCGTTGGTCAGATTGGTGCCGAACAGGCCGACTTCAACACCGCGCGTGGTGTAGGTCAAGGTGGCGTTGAGCGTATTCGACGACGCAATTTCCGAATAGCTGCCCTGGGCGGCGGCAAAATTGGTGTAGGCGCTGCCCTTGTAGGCATAGCTGGCGGCCAGACCGACTTCATCCGTGCCGGCGACCGGAATCCGGTAGCTGACGGTGGCGCTGGCGGCCACGCGCGGCGCATACGGCGTGCGCGCCCCGGCCGGAATGTTCTGCGCCGCGATGCCGGTCACCACCGCGTTGCGCGCGTAGGCATGGTTGTAAGCGGCATTGAAACCGATGCTGGCGCGCCGCGTCAGCTTGAAGGCGCCCTCCACTTCCACGCCTTCGCTGCGGATCTTGCCCGCGTTCTGCGTAAAGTAATACGTGCACGGCAGTTTGTTGAACACCTGCACATCGTCCCAATTGGTGAGGTAAGCGTTCACATTGAGGGTCATGCGGCGCTCGAACAGGGTGTTCTTGGAACCGATTTCGTAACTCCACAGGCTGTCCGGCGCGAAGGTGGACGGCGCATTGAGCCCGCAAAAGTTGAACGGCACCGGCTGGTTGTTGCCGCCGTAGCGGAAACCCTTGCCCGCGTTGGCGTACAGCAGGTGATCCTGGTCCAGATGGTAGGCCGCCGCCAGGCGCGGATTGGCGCCCTGCGCGGTGGCGCTGCTGCTGCTCGTCTCCGGGCTGCCGACGGGCGCCGCCGGGGTGGCGCCCACCAGGTTGCCGAACAGGCCGGAAAAATGCAGGTCGAAATCCTGGGTGCCCTTGAACAGGCGCAGGCCGGCGGTCAGGTCGAGTTTCTCGAACACGGTGTAAGTGCCTTCGGCAAACAGCGCCACCTGGTGCGACTTGGTGTCTTGCCGGCCCGAAAAATAGTTGTTCGGCGTGCTGGCGCCGTCGTTGCTTTGCGAATTGTAGCCGGGGAAGTTGCGGGTCTCACCGAAACGGGCGTCGAAGCCTGCGGTAGGTTGCTCCTGGCGCAGCTTGCGTTCGCCTGTTTCAAAAAACGCGCCGGCTGTCCACTTGAACGGCCCGCTGCTTTTCGAATTGAGCCGGAACTCTTGCGCAAAGTCGGTCACCGCATTGCCGATCGTATACGCCGACGCCATCAGCGGATTCTTGCCGCTGAAAATGAACGCCGTGGCCGGATACTGGGCCGATTGCATATAACGCGTATCGCGGTGCAGGTAGGAGCTCGACGACACCAGTTGCGCACCGCCCAGGTCGTAGTTCACGGCCAGGTTATACAGTTGCAGCGAATCGTTGCTCTGTTGCGGCAGCAGCGCGAAGGTGGTGAACGGCGCCAGCTTCGAATAGGCATCGTTGATGCCGCCCTTGATGTTCGAGGCGGTGGCGCTGGCGTCGATCACCAAGTCGGACGAGGCGCGGATGCGCAGCGCGGCGCGGCCCTGGTTGGTCGAGACGGCATTGGTGATAGCGCCGTTGAAGACGTTCTTGATATAGCCGGAATCCTTGCCGGTATAGCCGGTCAGGCGCAGGCCGGCCACGTCCGCCTTGAGCGGAATGTTGACCATGCCGCGCAGCTTGCCGTTGTTGCCGCCGAAGCCAGACGTGCGCGAGCCGACTGCCTCCACGGAGCCGAACAGGTCCGTGGTATCGGGCTTTTGCGTGATCTGGCGCACCGCGCCGGCCATGGCACTGGCGCCGAACAGGGTGCCCTGCGGGCCTTGCAGCACTTCGATGCGTTCCAGGTCCAGCACTTTCAGGTCCGGGTTGCCGGACTTGAGGGTCACCGGCATCTCGTCGACGTACACGGCCACCAGCGAGGAATCCTGGATTTCGGACGGCACGATGCCGCGCACGACCAGACCGCGCATGGTGATGTTGTTCACCCCGGCGCCCTGCTCCTGCACGCTCATGGCGGGCACCAGGCTGGCGATGTCGGACAGCTTGCCCAGGCCAAATTTGGCCAGGCCTTCTGGTTGCAGGACGGTAATGGCGGCCGGGACTTGCTGCACGTCGACCGCATTGATGGCGCGGGTGGCGGTGATCTCGACCTTGTCGATTTGTTCGGAAGTGCTGGTCCCGGCGGCCTGGCGCGCTGCGGCGCGGGCGGCGGCGTCGGTGCTGGCCGTGGTTGCCGGTGCCTGCTGCGCGTGCGTCGTGGCGATCACGCCGAGCGACAACATCGCCAGTGCTCCTTGGCCAATTAACTGCTTTCGCATCGGTATTTCCTAGTGTGTTTATTGATAGTAGGTGGCGCTCGCCTGACCAGATGCCGGTATGGCGATCGATCTGGAGGATCGACAAAACGTGACTGCAGGATGTGCTCGACAGCCTGCAGTGTTGCCGTCTGGTGTTTGCAACTAGTTTCCGTTGGGATACTTCATACGGCAAGTATATACAAGCCAAAAGCCCATGAACACGAAGATAATCATCTTTGGTTATATGAAAATGGAGGTATATTGCCGATTCCGCTTGTTGGGCAACATGCCTACCGACTTTCTGATTTTCGCGGAGAGCGAACTGGCGCCGGACGCCAACCTGGCCCTGCAGTTCCAGGCCATCGCCGGCATGCCGGAGCCGCAGCAGGCCGTCATCCGGCAGCTGCTGGAAGGAATGATCATCAAGTACGAGGCCGAGCGCTGGTCCTCTCGGATCAAGTAGCTTTCTCGCTGCCATCCCGGCAGCTAAAAAGAGCCGCACCCGACACCCGGCTTCAGCGAGCAGGGGTTGGGCGCGGCTTTTTTCATTCAAGATATAGATGCTGATGAGGCCGTGTCTAAATGCCAGATCTGGCACCGTCACAGATGCTGATGAGGCCGTGTCTAAATGTCAGACCTGGCACCGTCACACAAAGGTGGATTGAGGGCCAAGAGGAATTCACAAAAATGACCATATGCCGACATTTCCATTGTTTTCCACACGAAATGTCACGCTGCACAGGCGAAAAAAACCCGGCGCCACGGCCGGGTTGTTCAGCTACCGCCGCAACAGATCAGAACGCGTAGCGCGCCGTCAGCTGGAAGTAGCGGCCGTAAGGATTGTGCAAGCCCTCGTTGTAGCCGGCCAGCGGCTGGGCCGAGGTGTTGACGCCATAGATCGGATCGTAAGGCGCCTTGGTATCGAGCACGTTCTGGATGTTCAGGTTCAAGGTCAGGTTCTTGATGCCGGTATAGGTGTAGCCAACGCCAAAACGGGTCCAGCTGTTGATCGAGCACTCGGGGAAATACGCTTCGTACAGGGGCATGGAGGTATCGCGATTGGCCTCGGCGTCGCTATCCTTGCGCGTGCCGTATTGGCAGAACGGCTGGTCGTAGGTCACTTCCCTGTTATAGCGGCGCAGCAGCGATACGCGGCCGGTGTAGTCGATACTGGCATTGAAGGCGTGCGCGCCATGGCTCCACGACGACGACAGCGACGTCTTCCAGCGCGGCTGGTCGTTACCGCTCAGGTTCCAGTCCGCATAGCCGACGCTGGTGCCGGCCAGGTTGCGTTCGGGATCGCCCGCAGTACCGGCCAGGGCATAGTAATCCAGGAAGGTCGAGGTCAATTTGGAGTTGAGCGTTCCCCATTCGCCCAGGTTCTTGCGGAAAGCCACGTCCAGATCGACGCCGCGTACTTCGGTCGCGCCCTGGTTCATCCATGGCGTCTTGACCATCAGCAGCGGACCGCTGTTCTGGATCACGTTACCGTTGGCGTCACGCACCCAGTTGGCCGGGTTCGGGTCGCGCAACACGTTGCCAGGGACCCGGGCCTCGTTCTTCAGCGCGTCCGCGGCCAGGCCGAGCGCGACTTCACCTTCCTTGCGAATCTTGTAGAAATCGAGGCCAATGTCGAGATAGGAGGTCGGCGAGAACAACAGGCCGAAGGAAATACTCTTCGATTTTTCCGGTACCAGGTCGGGGTTGGCGCCGCCGGTGGCGGCCGCCGACTTATTGCAATCGAGTTCGGTCGCGCCATCGCGCGGGGTTTCTTCATCGGGCTCGCAGCGGCGCGGATCGGCGATGTTAGTGAGAAAAAACTGGGCGCCGCCCGGCGTCACCTGCACCAGCGCCGGCGCACGGAAACCGCGTCCATAGGTAGCGCGCAGCGCCAGGCTGTCGGTCACGGTCCACTTGGCGCCCACTTTCGGCACGAAATTGGTCTTGATGCCCGGGTACTTGTCGACCCGGCCGGCGAAGTCCATCTCGACGTTCTTCAGGAAGGGCGTGCGCAGCTCGATGAAGGCCGACTTGATGTCGCGTTCGCCGTCGATCTTGGTATTGGCCAGGCCGAAAATGTCGCCGCGCTGCAGCACCGGATCGGGCATCAGCTTGATCATTTCGCGCCGCAATTCGGCGCCCACCGCCAGGCCCATCGCCCCGCCGCCAAGTTGGCCGAACTGCGTGCTGACCTTGCCATCCCATTGCAGGATCGAGGCCTTGTCGTCGCTGACCACGTCATGCCCGACGCTCGGATCTGCGCTGATGGACGCAATGGTCGCGCCAGCATTAATCTTGCGCAAGGTCGGCAGGTACAGGCGGCCGTAATCGGTGTTTTCCTTGGTGGTCTGGTTGTACAGCACGGCCGTTTCCCAATCCCAGCTGCCAAGCGTGCCCTGCAGTCCCGCCAGCACGCGCGTATTGTCGCTCAGGGTTTTGGAACCGCCGCGCAGATTCACAAAGCGGTGGCCGACCGAAGCGCGTGCATCCGGGAACGGATTGTCGGGGTGGCCGATTTCCAGGATGGTCTGGTAGGGTTGCCCCACGCTCTCGCTGGTAAAGTTGGTCGTCGCGGACTGGCCGATGGTAATCGGGGCGCCGGTGTAGGCACGCTCGGTGCGCGAGTAAGCCGCTTCGGCGAAGGCCTTGGCGTTCTGGCCCAGTTTCAACACGCCGCGCGTCATGACGCTGGCATCCTTGCCGTCGCCGATACCTTCGAGGAATTGGGTGGTGTCGTAGTTGCAGAAGGTGCGCCCGATGAACACGCTGGTGGGAACGATGCCCATATTGGTGGCGCCGACCAGTTGCTGCGACGGATCGCAGGTGGTGCGGGTGACCAGGCGATCGGCCATATTGGTACGGTTGACGGCGAAGTTCTTGCTGCCCGGCGCGCTTTCACGGTAAAACGAGGTCACGCCGGAAACCGTGCTGCCGTACGGCGTGGCGAAGCGGCCATTGATCTGCTGGTAGGTCTCGAATTCGATGTCCTTGACGTCCGCGCGTTTCACACGATCACGGTTGGACACGTCGGCGGTAATGAACACATTGTAGCCATCGCTTTCCACATCGCCCTTGCCCCAGAAGATGTTAGCGCCTTTGCGGGCGAACTTGCCATCATCATTGGCGCTGGCGCGGGCCGCTACCTCGGTGCCCTGGTAGTTGGTCTTGGTAATGAAGTTGATCACGCCGCCGATTGCATCCGAGCCGTACACGGCCGAGGCGCCATCCTTGAGGATTTCCACCCTGTCCAGGGCCGACAGCGGAATCGAGTTCAAATCGTACAGTGTCGAATTACCCTTGTTCGGATCGGCATAGGCCGCCGGCGTCATGCGCCGGCCATTGAGCAGGATCAGGGTCGAGGTCGAGCCCAGGCCGCGCAGCGAGGCGGTCGACGCGCCGCGCGAGAAACCGCCGTCGTTGGTGTCGAGGTTGACGTCGCTGCCCATCGACGGCACTTTACGCATCAGTTCCGTGACGGTGGCGGCGCCGCTGTCGCGGATATCCTTGGCAGTGATGACCTGGATCGGCTGGGCGCCTTCCTTGTCGATGCGTTTCAGGTTCGAACCGGTGATATACACGGTGGCGGTCGGCGTCGCGGCAGCCTGTTGCGCGAGAACGATGTGCGAGGAACCCAAGGTGAGCGCGACGGCGAGGACGCTCTGTTTCAATACAAAGTGTTTTTTCAAGATAACTCCAGGTGAGATATTCGTCCATGGAAAAATTGACTCTTGTTTTTGAAACCCATTTATATGTATGAGTGATGACAAATTTCGCATGAACCCTACGGGGAAGCAAACAACTTAACCATACAAGTCAATTTTGCCGTCTTTAATGTTGTTTTCTGACGATTCAACCTAGGCAAAAGATGACGTTTTGCCAAATCGGCTGTAGGTAATTCAGTTCAGAAAATACTGTGGTTTTTGCGCATGTATTCGTTCGCCAGAACGCGAAATTTCAGGGAAGTGACTGACAAGCAAAAGAACCTCGGCATAATGGTTCCACGCAACAACGCGCCATTTTCGAGATGGGGAGTGTATTGATGAGAACACTGTTTTCCGCAAGCTTACTCAGCGTCGTCCTGCTGGCCCTGCCGGGAGCGGCGTGGTCGGCCGACAAAGGCAGTGCCGACGAAGCGGTTGCGATGGTCAAGAAAGCCATCGCGCTGATCAAGACCGACAAAGCCAAGGGCTTCGCGGCCATCAGCGACACGGCCAACAAGGAGTATCACGACCGCGATCTGTACGTCTACGTATACGACCTGAACGGCGTCAGCCTCGCGCACGGCAACAATCCCAAGATTGTCGGCAAAAACCTGATGGCGCTAGCCGACAGCAACGGCAAGTTGATGATCAAAGAGATGGCCGACCTGGCCAAGTCCCCCGCCGGCAAAGGCTGGGTCGATTTCAAATGGCCCAATCCGGTGACCAAGGCGGTCGAGAACAAGTCGGGCTATATCGAACGGGTGGACGACATGATGGTGGGATCGGGCGTCTACAAATAAGCGGCCGCCGCACGCCGAATGAATCGTCCTAACGCTCCCCGCGGCACCCCCTTACAACCGGGGTCAGAGCTTTAATCAGAAATTGTTACCGGAGCCCACAACCGGGGTCTGACCTCTGATTAGAAATTTTTACTAAGCCGCATCGAAAAGCGGTGGATTCGCCTGGCGGTGGCCGGCACGCAGGGGCGCGCCTGCCTCCGGCACGACCATCGTCCCGCGATTCAAGGAAAAAATTACGAATCAGAGGTCAGACCCTGACCCTTCCCCTCAAATTTTGCTTGTAAACGAATTAGGATGGTGTTAACTTTCAATCCCAAAAACGGTGCATGCATGGCTGTGTTACCCCTTTACTTCGTAGCGACCAAACTGCGAAGAGA
>NZ_WHJI01000309.1:0-290 GCF_011682155.1 Massilia sp. CCM 8734 | reverse complement strand
AATCTAAATCTTATTTTATTTAGATTCACAACTTAATCAATCCGTATGCACAGCAGAAGTTACAAAAAATATAAAGGCATAAAAAAACTCCTTAATTTCTTAAGGAGTTTTTTTGTGGGCGATGAGGGGTTCGAACCCCCGACCCCCTCGGTGTAAACGAGGTGCTCTGAACCAGCTGAGCTAATCGCCCTATTTTACTAGGTTGCTATCGTTTCGTGATTGCGAGTGCAAATATACGTTAGTTTTTGAGTTCTGCAAAGAAAACACCGTAAAAATTTAAAGTTTTTTCG
>NZ_WHJI01000308.1:0-290 GCF_011682155.1 Massilia sp. CCM 8734 | reverse complement strand
TGCCCCGCCCTACTCAGGATACCACTATCTATTACATTTATTACCCGTACGAGGCTATCACTCTCTATGGCGTTACTTTCCAGTAACTTCCGGTTCTGCATGCATAAAATGTCGTGGTCCTACAACCCCAACATTGCCGTAACAACATTGGTTTGGGCTAATCCGCGTTCGCTCGCCACTACTTACGGAATCACTTTTGTTTTCTTCTCCTCCGCCTACTTAGATGTTTCAGTTCAGCGGGTTTGCCCACCTATCGGTGTACTATGTCTTCAACATAGTGGGTTGCCCCA
>NZ_WHJI01000307.1:0-291 GCF_011682155.1 Massilia sp. CCM 8734 | reverse complement strand
TATACTCGGTTGTAATAAAATATCCGTTCAGGTAAAATAAAAATTTAAAATGGAAAATAGAGAAAAAAATAATATTCAAAGTGCTTTAAAAATGCATAAAGGATATTCACAAGTGTTTCAGCCCAACAAACTGACTTTTGGTTTTATTGCGCCGATAGCGGGATATCCAAATGGACCTATACCCAATATGAGCATTTTTGAAAAAGTAGTCCGTCAAGCTGATGAAAGTGGAATAGACGCAATATGGTTAAGAGATGTTCCTTTTTTAGATCCTGCATTTGGTGATGCAGG
>NZ_WHJI01000306.1:0-291 GCF_011682155.1 Massilia sp. CCM 8734 | reverse complement strand
AAAACCGTTCTTTTAAACGAAGGCGAAATTTCAGAACGAATATTTTTTATTGAAAAAGGCTGTGTGAGATGTTGGTTTAACAGAGACGGAAAAGACCTCACCCTGCAATTTTTTTTAGAAGGCGGAATGGTGGCTTCCATTGAAAGTTTTAGAAAGAAAATCCCAAGTCCTGTGACCATCGAAACTATCGAACCCAGTGTTTTATGGTATGTGGATAAAAAAGATATGGACAGCATTCTTACCGAATTAATTGAGATTCCGGAAATACGAGAGAAATTTATAGACATTCTT
>NZ_WHJI01000305.1:0-291 GCF_011682155.1 Massilia sp. CCM 8734 | reverse complement strand
AGTGAGAAGAAAAACGTATAACGATGTAGCCTTTATTACTGGTATCGCTTATAAGTTGTCTTCCAATCTAACCCTTGAAGCGCGATTGAAAAAAGGGTTGCTTGACGTATTAGACAGTGATTATTATCACAATGATCATAATGATTATTATTTATTTGGAGATTATAATACCAATATGAATTTTCAATTAGGGATTTCTTATTCTTTTGCAGCAAAAAAATAAACCATTTTAAAATAAATATCTTGAAAAAAACATTTTTACTTTTTGCCATTATCTTTTTAAGCTTTACA
>NZ_WHJI01000304.1:0-292 GCF_011682155.1 Massilia sp. CCM 8734 | reverse complement strand
CCTCTCGGTTTAAAGGTAGCGGCCTGATATAAGGTTGAATTGATAATTTTAAATTCAAGCCATGCTTCACCGGGCAGTCTCATTTCGGCATACAGGGTCAGTTTTCCTTCCTTTTTATTGGCGTATACGACCCGCCAAAAATCGAGTGCATCACCGGCATGTATTTCATTTTTATGCGTTCTTCCCCTTCTGGCGCCGACACCTCCGAAAATCTTATCAATAAAGCCACGCAGATCCCAGAGCCAGTCGGCATAGTACCATCCTGTTTCTCCGCCAATAGACCAGATCTTCG
>NZ_WHJI01000303.1:0-292 GCF_011682155.1 Massilia sp. CCM 8734 | reverse complement strand
AAAAAAGAGACTTGCAGAATTCTTATTATCAGTATTTAGCCGATATGCTTCATGGTTTCAAAGAACTTAAAATGGGCATTACAAGAAGCAATAATATCCTGAGTAAATTTCTGGTAAAAAACAGGGTAAAAGGAAAAGATATTTCGATACATACTTCCATAAAATATATGGATAATGAATTAACGGGCTATTACAGCTGGTACATTATTCTGGGAATCGTCATGTTTGTACTGCCGGTTTATTTCAATATCAGCACTGAAAAAACAACAGCTTTTCTGGTAACAATCCTATA
>NZ_WHJI01000302.1:0-292 GCF_011682155.1 Massilia sp. CCM 8734 | reverse complement strand
GGTAATAACAGTTTTTAAAAAAATCATAAACCGGCTGAATCGTGCAGGAAATGATTTTATCCCGATGTTCAATTTCAAAACCGGTGGCTTCGATATCTATTTTTTTGGCTATTTGCGGAATGAAATTTTTAAAATAATCATCGACTAATTTTGAAGGTATTTCGATGGATTGCTTCTTTAAAAAAGGAGAAAGTTTTTTTGAATTAAGCTCTTTTAACTGCCCTAATTTTTTATCGATAATCAACCATCCCGGCTCATCCAGCAGCGCCTCTGCACTACAATTCATGGGAAA
>NZ_WHJI01000301.1:0-292 GCF_011682155.1 Massilia sp. CCM 8734 | reverse complement strand
CTCTACTAAATGCGATACTGAATGTTGTTGCGTTTTCAAAATATACTGCTTGATAATTACCTGACAAAGATCTGTCGATTTTATCGCAATTACCAATCGTAAAATACAATCGACTATAACTTCAGGTTATAATAATCAGACATGTTCTGAACAAACAATTCAGATAAAGGATCTGATTTGCCCAGCAAGGTGATGATATAAAAATATCTTTCAATAGTTAAATTTTCAACATCTAAAACCGTTAATTCATTATTATTCAATTCCTTACTAACAGCATGTATGGACATGAAAG
>NZ_WHJI01000300.1:0-293 GCF_011682155.1 Massilia sp. CCM 8734 | reverse complement strand
GATTCGTGGTGGTTCCCATCTTTTTTGGTATCTTCGCAGTCCTAAACGTTAAAAAATGAACTTGATTAAACTTTTGCCCGTGTGGTATGGTGGCGGTATTGGAAACAACCGCAACGCTTTTAACGGCGTAGGACACCTAAGCTATGCGGGCTTCATATTCCTAACCGTTAAATTATGAGTACCAACACCTTTTCAAAAGAAACCGAATTGAGGTTAAATGATTTCTTCACCCATTCAATTGATCCGGAGAGCATGGCCAAAACCATCAGACACGTCAATTATCTGCTTGCTCT